>JAVBSZ010000083.1:0-3225 GCA_031556415.1 Opitutales bacterium
ATGACGAGCGCTTCCAGCTTTCAGACAAAATCTGCACCGCGCTCCAGCTTGCCAACTTCTGGCAGGACATGTCCGTGGACAAATCCAAGAACAGGGTTTACGTCCCGCGCGAAGACTGGGGGGCTCTGGCGGAGGAAGATTTTTGGAAGCCCTCCGCTTCCGCCGAAATGCGCGAAGTCGTCAAAAATCAGGCGCTGCGCACGCGCCAGATGTTCATAGACGGCAGACGCCTCGTCAAAATGCTCCCGTTCCCGCTTAGTTTGGAGATACGCATAACCGTGGCGGGCGGCATGAGCATACTCGGCAAGATAGAGTCCCAAAATTTTGACACCCTGCAGGGGCGCCCCAAGCTCGGCGCGCTTGACAAAATCCTCCTGCTCTTAAAATCGCTTTTCTAATGGACGCGGAAAAAGACAGCGCCTCAAAGCGTACGGACTCCTTCGCGCAGGACACCTGCGCGTCGTCTCGCCAGGTCAGCGCGCGCAAGGCGTCGAACTTCGCGCTCGGCTTTCTCGGCATGGAAAAGAGCCGCGCAAAGGACCTTGAAATCTTTTACGCATACTGCCGCATACTGGACGACATTTCAGACGACGTCGCCGCCGGAATGGGGGAGAAGCGGAATGCGCTCCTCGCATGGAAGCGCGAGATTGAAACGCTTTACGAGCGCGTGGAAAACAATTCGCAGGCGGAGATTTCCGCGCTCGCGCTCGAGCTCGAAGGCATGGTGCGGCGCCGTGGCGTTCCGCAGAAGTACATGCAGGATGTCATAGACGGCGTCATGCGCGACACCGAGTCAAAGGAGTTTGAAACCTTTGAAGACCTCAAGGGCTACTGCTACGGCGTTGCAAGCGCCGTGGGCCTTGTCTGCATCTACATCTTCGGCTTTAAAAACGAGAAGACTAAGCTCTTTGCGGAAACCCTCGGCTACGCGTTCCAGTTCACGAACATCCTGCGCGACGTCGTGGAAGACTTCCACAAGCAGGGCAGGGTGTACGTCCCGCGCGAGGAACTGAGGCGCTTCGGCGTGGACATTTCGGACCTTGCCGACCCGCGCGGCAACCCGAACTGCATACGCCTTTTCAGAATGCACTTTTTCAGGGCCAAGCACTTTTTCAACAAGGCGCGCAGACTCGTGCAGCCGGAAGACAAGCGCTCTCTGACCCCCGCCTTCATCATGTGGGAGATTTACGAGACGATACTCGACAAAATCTCCGAGAGCGGATTTGCGATTTCCAAGGACGTGATAAAGCTTTCCAAGTGGAAAAAAATCACGCTCGCGCTGCGCGGTCTCAAAAGGGCGAAAGAGCCTGAGCGCGCGGATAAAAGATGCGGAAGGGTCGCGGTGCTTGGCGCGGGCGTGGCGGGCATGGCGACCGCCGTGGAACTTGCATACGCGGGTTTTGACGTCGAAGTTTTTGAGGCCAAGGCGCAGACGGGCGGCCGGGCCAGCTCATTTGAATGGGCCGCCTGCGGAGCCAGGCTAGACAACGGCAGCCATGCGCTCATGGGCGTCTACGACAATTTCTTTTCCTTCGTCAACAGGTTCGGCGTGGAAGGGGCCTTCTTCCCGCCGTCCGCGGCCATGGATTTTTATTTCAAGGGCGGAAAAAAAATGACCGTGAGCTTTCCGGCGCAGGGCGTTTCAAAATTGAAGGGCCTCATCGACGTCTTGAAATTCGGAGAGATAGAGGGCTTCCTCGCTTCGTCCAACATCGCGCTGTTTTTGAGGATGAAGCTTGGCGGCGCAAAGGCGAAGAAGGGCGAAAACGCTCGCGCGTACCTTGAGCGTTTCGGCGTGAACCAAAGCGTTATAACGGGCTTTTGGGAGCCCTTCTGCGTGGCCACGCTCAATACGAAAATCGAGCTTGCCGACGCGAATATACTGCGCACGACGGTGCGCGAAAGCGTCCTGCGCGGCATGGGGAAAACCGCCCTGGTGCTGCCAAAGCGCCCGCTTGCGGAATCTTTTTACCCAGACGCCGAGTATTATCTGAACTGCGTGGGCGGAAGGCTGAACCTTTCACAGCGCGTGAAGGCGCTTGAGTTTGAAGGCGAAGAACTGAAAGCTTTTGAAACTTCAGAAAAGCGCCATGACGGTTTTGACTATGCCGTCAGCGCGCTCAACTGGAAGGCGCTTGCAAAGCTTTTGCCGGAAGGCGGGGGGCTTCAAAAACGCGTGGCGAAAATCGGCGGGGCGGACATCCTCAACGTGCATTTCACGACGCCAAAAAAACTTTTCGAGGGGAACTTCGCCTGCCTGATGGGCTCCCCCCTGCATTGGATATTCGACCATTCTCACAGGCTTCCGGAAGACAGGCGCGCAACACAATTTCTCTACAGCCTCACCGTGAGCGCGAACGACATCGAGCCCTCGCGCGAAAAAATCCTTGAGCTAACAAAGTCCGAACTGACCGGCCTTTTCGGCGATTTTGAGATTGGGGACTTCATCCACATACTCTGCAAGGACGCAACAATCTCCGCGGATTCGGAGAGCGAAGGGGCGCGGCCCGCCCCCTTCGGGCACTTCAAAAATTTCTTCATAGCCGGGGACTGGGTTGACAGCGATCTTCCATGCACGCTTGAAAGCGCCGCAAAGAGCGCGCGCCTCATTGCGGAAAATCTATGAGCACGCTCCTCGTATTTCCCACGCCCTTTGAGGCGCAAAAGGTATATTCCGTATTTGCCGGAAAAAGAAACCTGCCCAGAGTCGGTGATTTTGCGGAGTTTGAAGTGGGCAAAAAAAAGTTCGGGGCCCTTGTATGCGGCTATGCGAGCCCGCGCACGGCGGAAAGGTTTGCGGCCTGTCTTGAAAAATTTTCGCCTTCGCGCGTCGTGCTTTGCGGCTTCTGCGGCGCATGCTCGCCGTCCCTCAAAAGGTCGGACTTTCTCTTCTGTTCCGATGACGCCGCGCTTTCAGAAAAGTTTTCCTCCCTCGGCATGAGGAAGGCCAGGATATTTTCATCCGCGTCGTTTTCAGACTCGGAGCGGAAGGCTGAGATATTCAAAAACAACGGCGCGGAGGCGGTTGACATGGAGGGCGAAGGCTTCGCCAAAATCTGCGCGCAGAAGGGCGTTCCGTTCGCGAACGTGCGCATGGTTAGCGACGATACTGAAGAAAAGATTCCCGCAGACTTCCTAAACTCCATCATGGATTTGGAAACAGGCTTTGGAAGGAATCCGCTTGCCGCCACGCTAAAGGCGGTTCTGCGCCGCCCCAAAACGCTT
>JAVBSZ010000180.1:0-4764 GCA_031556415.1 Opitutales bacterium
TGGCCCAGAATGACGGCGTGGACTTCAGCCCCACGGACAAATTCACAATCTTCGGCCACCACTTCAGCGCCATTGCGGGCTCCGGCCCCATAATAGGCCCCGTGCTGGCCACGCTGGCCTTCGGCTGGGGCCCCGCAATAATCTGGATACTCGTTGGCGCGATATTCGTGGGCGCCGTGCACGACTATTCCGTGACGATGGCCTCCCTGCGCCACAAGGGCAATTCGGTTGCGGCGATATGCAAGAACTACATGAGCGGCATGACGTACAAGTTCTTCCTTGTCTTCGTGTGGGTCACGCTCTGCTACGTGATACTGGTATTTACGGACCTCACGGTGGCTAGCTTCGCGCCAGTCGCCGGGGCGGTTGCGCACGCGGAGGACGTGCAGTCTCAAAACGGCGGGGTAGCGGCCACGTCCACGCTCTTCATAATGTTTTACAGCATACTTTACGGCTTCATCAAGCGCTCCGGAAAAGTCAAGATGGCCATACTCGTGCCCGTGTCCGTCTTCTTCGTATTCTTCTCCCTTTACATCGGAAGGCTGTGCCCGCTCAACCAGAACATACTGCCGGAATTCTTCTTCGGCCTTGAACCGCGCTACTGGATATATTCCGGCATCATCGTCTACTGCCTGTGCGCGTCGGTGCTGCCCGTCACATGGCTTCTGCAGCCGAGGGACTTTCTGACGAGCTTCCTGCTCTACGCCTGCCTCATAGGCGGCCTTGCGGGCCTGCTCTTCTGCTTCGGCACGCCCGCAGCGGAAGTGCACTACCCCTTCTTCAAGGGCTGGAATAGCGACTTGGGCTTCCTCTTCCCCGCCCTCTTTGTGACGGTGGCCTGCGGCGCGGTCAGCGGCTTCCACTCAACCGTGGCCAGCGGCACGACCTCAAAGCAGCTTGCAAACGAAATGCACGCGAAGCCCGTTTCCTTCCTTTCTATGATTATTGAAGGCGTGCTCGCGGTGCTCGCGGTTTCCAGCGTAATAATAATCGCCGGCGGCAATGCGGGAGACTCCCCCGTGGCTGTCTTCTCAAACGGCTTCGGAAAGATGGTGACGACACTCGGCCTCTCCCCCGAATTCGCATCGGAATTCGCGCTCATAAGCCTTTCGTGCTTCCTTATGACGACGCTAGACGCCTGCACGCGCCTTGCGCGCTACACGCTGCAGGAACTCCTGGGAATTGAAAAGTCGAAGTTCAGGGTTCTGGCGACAATCGCCTGCCTCGCGCTTCCAAGCATACTCCTCTTCACAAAGATTCACGATGCGGCCGGAAACGTCATCCCCGCATGGAAGGCGATATGGCCGCTCTTCGGCGCCATGAACCAGCTGCTTGCGGCAATAAGCCTGCTTGTAATACTGCTTTGGCAGCGCAGCAAGGGCAAACGCGCGCTTTACATAGCGGTTCCCATGGTCTTCCTCTGCATCAGTTCGCTTACGGAACTCTGCTATAAGTGCGTACAGTACATCTTTCTTGAAAAGAACCCGAACTACCTCATAGGCATAACGGGCGGCTTGCTCGCCATATTCGCCGTGATAATTTTGGTGGACGGCGTAAAGAGCATTTTTAAAGGCAAAAATGGCGGTCTTAAAAACGCAGAAACTCTTATCCTCGCTGAAGGCAAGCTCAGAAGCTAGGTTCGGGAAGAGCGCGCAGATAAATTCAAAACGCCTTCTGGAGTTTTACTCCGAAGGCAAGGACATCGTCCATCAGGCGCACAAGGGCGGGCTTGGCGGCCTCGCCGTCTGCGGCCTCAACAGCTTCATAGTGGACGAGATGCTGCGCAGGCTATACAAGGCCTTTTTGAAGCGGCGCGGCCGCAACCACAGGCTTTTTTCAAAGCGCTTCTGCATAGTGGCGCTGGGCGGCTACGGGCGCGAGGAACTCTGCCCAAAAAGCGACATAGATCTGATGTTCCTCTACGAGGAAAAGACCGCGCCAATCCCCGACGAACTCAAGACGATAGCCATTGACGAAATCATGTACCCGCTATGGAACGCGGGGCTCAAGCTCGGGCACTGTAGCAGGAACGTGGCGGAAACTTTGCAGGAGAGCACGGAGAACATCCTCACGCGCACATCGATGCTCGACGCGCGGCTTGTCTGCGGCTCCGAAAGCTTTTTTAAAAGCGCCATGCGCGAGATAAACCGCCTATGCGCGGCGCTCGCGCCAAAGCATATAGACGAGCTTTTCAGGCTCAAGCGCGACAGGCACGCGAAGTACGGCTGGTCCCCCTACCTGCAGGAGCCCAACATCAAAAACGGAATAGGCGGCCTGAGAGACTACCACACGATAGCGTGGATGGCGCAGCTGAAAGCCGGCGGGCGCATGCGCAAGCTCGCGGAAAAGAAGATAATTTCGACCGTGGAATTCAAGGCCATACAGAAGGCGTATGACTATCTGCTGAGAATCCGCAATGACATGCACTACACCGCGAACCGCCCCAACGATTTGCTGGATTTGGAGTCGCAAACGAAGATAGCGCGGCACCTGGGCTTCAAGCAGCGCAACATCACGGTGAGGGGCGAAAAATTCATGCGCGCGGTGTACTTCTGCTTCCGCGATATTGACAACATTTCAAAGTCCGCGCGCAAGCGCATGAAGATAATCCTGCCAGAGGACGTCCTCGCCTCCATCACGCCGGAGAACTTTGACGGGTCGGACGGCGAGCGGCTCTCCGTGGACGGCTTCTGGATTTCAAAGGGCAGCATCACGCCGCAAAATTCCAACGTATTCAGGAGGGACCCCACGCGCCTTGTCAAGGTGTTCAGGTACTGCCAGAAGTACGGGGCCATTCCAAGCGACAAGCTGGAGATGCTAATCAAAGACTCCGTCCACCTTATCGACGACGCCGTGCGGGCAAACGCCGACGCTAACCTATCATTCAAGAAAATCCTCATCAGGCAGGGGGAGGTTGCGCCCATACTTGAAAGGATGCACTTCTGGGGCGTGCTCGGCGCCTTCATTCCGGAGTTCGGGGATTTGACGTGCCTCGTGCAGCACGAGTTCTACCACCGCTTCACGGCCGACGTGCACACGCTCAACACAATCGCGCAGCTTGACAGGGTCTTCAGCGCGAACGTGGACGAGTTCCCCTACGGCGCGTACCACGCAGTCATAACCAACACGCAGTCTCCCGCCCTGCTCTACCTCATGCTGCTTCTTCACGACATCGGCAAGAGCGACGGCGTCATGGGCCACGCGCACCAGAGCGCGGTGGAGGCAGAACGCATACTCAAACGCTTTGAGATACCGGCGAGCATGATGGAGGTCTCGCTCTTCGTCATAGAAAACCACCTGATGATGGCGCGCTTCTGGCAGACAAACGACATCGAGGACGAGAAGAGCATAGAAAAATTCGTGGAGATGATAGGAGACGAGGAGAAGCTCAAATACCTCTACGTGCTCACGTTCTGCGACGCCAAGGGCACGAGTGACGACCTTTGGAACTCCTACAAGCAGTCCCTCCACACCATGCTCTACCGCGGCGCGCTGCGCAAAATGCGCAGCCACCAAAGCCAGATAAGCGAGCTTTACCAGGAAAATAAGGCGAACGTGGGAGCGGAAAATTTAAAAAAGGAAGAGTTTTCAAAGTATCCCGAGGAAGTCCTCGCGCATTTTGAAAACCTCCCGCGCAACTACTTCCTCTTCCACGGGCGGGACGACCTCGTCATGCACCTGCGCATGATACACACGCTGCTCGAGCGCCGCAAGGACGATTCCAAAAAGCCGCTGCGCGCAATTTACGACTGGCGGGACGACCCAAACCAGTCAATGACCAAGCTCTGCGTGGTCACGGAGGAAAGCCGCGGGCTCTTCTACAAGCTCTCCGGCGCAATCACGCTTTCGGGCCTAAACATTCTGAGCTCAAAAATCCTCTCGCGCAGCGACGGCATAACGATAGACACCTTCTCGCTCACGGGCGTGGGCGGCGGCGCAATCTGCAACGACAAGATACGCGCGCGCTTCGAAAAGGAATTTCTCGACGGCATGAAGACGCCGAAAATCCTTGAGGATAAAATCGACGCGCTCTGGCAGGCCACCGACGTACCCTTCAAGACGGAGGCGCACGTGAACATAGAGAACACGGGGGAACGCGCGGGCCGCGTGGCCATAGAGGTTGAGGCTTACGACAGCCCGGGCCTTCTCTACAAGGTCGCAAAAATGCTTTACGACGAGGGGTACGACATCACCTTTGCAAGGATAAACACGGAGAGAAACTGGGTGAGCGACATGTTCATAGCGGAGGTGGAAAACAAGACCACCGCAGACATGCAAACCTTCGCCAAAAAGCTCAAGAAGATGCTGTCCACCGAGGCTCCCGCCGAAAAAGCCTAACATTTGGCGCAATGAGTTTGGCGCCGGAGTTCGTTGCGTCAAAAAACCAGCACTAGTCATGTACTATCTGCACACTTCTAGCGCAGGTTTTTCTCGCGCCTGCCCCTGCATCCAAACTCATTGCGCCAAATTAGTGGTGAGAGATGCATTTGCGCTTTATTCTTTTTCGCGATTATGCAACTGCGGTTGACAGATTGTGTGGATTTGCAATAATCGCTTGATATGATTACTGCAAAACGATTGCTTACGGGGGGCATTTTTTCCGTTCTTTCATTCGCGCTGGCGGCTGCGACCGCGGATGACGCAAGGGAGAACCTGCGCGACAAAAAAATAGAGAACTACAGGAACGTCACGCGGGCGATGTCGCTCACGCCATTCAAGAAAAACGACCCCGCGTACATAGAGGGCGTCTGCAGGGAGCTCTTC
>JAVBSZ010000166.1:0-7609 GCA_031556415.1 Opitutales bacterium
CCTGAAAAGTTCGCCCATGGCCGCCGGGTTTATAAGCGCGCTCAGATTGCGCTTTTCGGAAGAGAGCGAGGCCCCCGAAGCTATTATTCTTTCAATCTCCCGCGCGGCATTTTCCACAAAGAATTTGCCCTGCGGCGCGCATGATACGCTTTCAAAGCCCGCGATTTTCAGGACGTCCATGAACATTTCCGAGCATGGAGAGAACGTGATGTCGCTCTCGCCGTCGGAAGCCTCAAGCAGATTAAAAAATGACTCATGCCTCCTATAACAGCGCGCGCCGCCGTCGTACATCGCGGAAAGCTCGCGCGCGTTCCTGAAGTAGTCCGCAAAGACAAGCACCCCGCGCCAGTCCTGCGCGCAGATACTTTCAAGCATCCTGATTGCGTCGAAGGAAACGTCCAGCCGCAGCCCCTCCTCAAGCTCCTCCGCGTCGAAATACTTTTTGACAAGCGCGAGTTCTCCGCCCTCCGCCGGCAGGAATACTTCCTCAAATTTGTTCCCCGAACACAGACGCAGAAAACCCTTCAGAAAATTCCCGCCATCAACTTTGAACCTGCAGAAGGGTTGCGCGTCCAGAAGCTCGTTTGAGAACACCGCGCATTCGCCGGAAAGTTTCACTTCGTCGCCCAGCCTGAAAACCTTTGAATTCTCAAAAATATTCCGCTCCGGTTCGGACCCTATTTCCACAATTTGGAAATCCTCAATATTGCGCCCGCTCAAAGTTTCGGCGGAAGCCGCAAGCAGGCGCGCAAAGAGCTTGGAATCTAGCGACACGCTCGTGTAAAAATCCGCCCCCTCTTTGCCGACGCGCATTTTTTTGCGCGCGTAGTAGCCGAGCCCGGAATCGTAAAGGCAGATGTTTATATAATCCCGCCAGTCCAAGAGCCCGCCCGCAGCCTTTGCGGCGGCGGAGATTTTTTCAAAAAGCGCGCCTGGATTCGCACCCGTCATGCCGCGGAGTAGCTTCCGTTAGACACGCGCAGGGTCTTCCAGTTTCTGCGCGCGCCGCCCTCGGGGGAATTTTCCGTTGAAGTGGCTATCACCTGCGTCTCAGGGTCTATGCAGGACCAGAAGGCGGCGCGCCGCCTTGCGTCAAGCTCCCCCAGAATGTCGTCGCACAAAAGCACGCCGCGCACGCCCTTCTGCTCCAAAAGCGCGAACTGCGCAAGCTTGAGGGAGAGCACCAAAGACCTCTGCTGGCCTTCGGAAGCGTACTGCTTTGCCGCCTTGCCCGATATGAAAATCTGGAAGTCGTCCCTGTGCGGGCCGCTTGAAGTGTGCCCGCGCTCGCGGTCGCTATCGCGCTCCGCGGCGAGTATTTCAAGGTAGGCGGCCTCCGTTGGTATCTCGCAGTCGCTCTTAAGCTTGATAAACGCCTCCTCCGCGCCCACGCCCGCAAGTATGCGGTATTTTTCTCCGGCGATATCCGCCAGCCTCTCAAGATGAATCTGCCTCTTCTGGTACACCACGCGGGCGGAAGAGGCCATGTCGGTTTCGAACGCCACAAAGGTCGCCCCGTCGGCGTCCTCCTGCTTTAAAAGCGCGTTGCGCTGGGCGAGCGCCGCGTGGTAGCGCTTCAGGCATTCAAAGTAGTCCGCGTCTATGCTCGATATCGTCAAATCCGCAAACTTGCGGCGCTCGGAAGGCGAGCCGCGCAGAAGCAGCATGTCTTCCGAACAGAGAGCCAGCGCGGGAAATTTCCCGATGAAGTCCGACAGCCTTTTCTGCTCCTCGCCGCCTATGAAGATTTTTTTCTGCGCGGAGGAAATTTCCATCCTAACCTCGCAGTCCCCGTAAATTTCGTGCGATACCCCCATGAGCACGCTCGCCTGCTTTTCTCCGAATTTGATGAGCGAATTGAGCTGCGAAGTCCTGAAAGACCTGAACGCGTTGAGCAGCCCGGCCGCCTCAAGAAGGTTGGTCTTCCCCTGCGCGTTTGCGCCGCTAATCCAGACGCTCTGCGCGTCCAAATCCGCCTCGGAAAAACCGACGTTCCTGAAATTCTGCAGCCTGACGAATTTGACGCGCATCTTCTTTAAAGCGACGAAATCAGGCAGGCTGCGTGGGCTGAAACGCCCTCCTTGCGGCCTTCCCAACCCATCTTCTCATTCGTCGTAGCCTTAACGCCGACGTCCTGCGACGAGACTTTGAGAACCTTCGCAAGCGTCTCCTTTATCTTGCCTATGTGCGGCAGAAGCTTGGGGGTTTCGGCAACTATAGTAGTGTCCACATTCACAACCCTGAAGCCGAGCTTTTCAATCTCTTCAACCGCGCGCGCGACGATTTTGAGCGAGTCCATATCCTTGCAGTTTTCGTCGCTGGGCGGAAAGTAGAAGCCTATGTCCGGCAGGGCCGCCGCGCCGAAGACGGCGTCCGCAACCGCGTGGCTGAGCACGTCCGCGTCCGAATGGCCCAGAAGCCCCAGGGAATTTTCAATTTCCACGCCGCCGATAATGCAGCGCCTGCCTTCGGCGAGCCTGTGCACGTCATAGCCGTAACCAATTCTTATACCTTTGTTCATAATGCCTTTTTTTGAAATATGAATTCTATGAGAGCCACGTCCTCCGGGACCGTGATTTTCGGGTTTGGCGAAAGATTCTCCACAACCGCCACCTCATGCCCGCAGACCACCGCCGCGGCGACGTCGTCCGTAATTTTCAGCGCGTCCCTTTTCACGCGTTCGTACGAGGGCAAAATTATTTCCCGCCTGAACGCCTGTGGCGTCTGCATGGCCCAGAGGCGGCCTCTTTCCAAATCTTCGAGAAGGGATTTTTCTTTGCCTGCGGAATCTTCGGGAACGCGCTTGATAGTGTCGGCAACTTTGGAGGCTAGCACGGCGGCACCATTTTTGCGCACGCTTTCGCAGAGCCTTTTAACGTTTTCGGAACCGACGAGCGGGCGCGCGCCGTCGTGTATCAAAATTATTTCGCAGTCCGCGGGAAGTGCGCGCAGGCCGCTGAGCACGCTGTCCTGGCGCTCCGCGCCGCCCTCGGCAAAAAACATCTCAACGCCGAACTGTGAAGCGAGGGGGGAAACTATCTTTTCAATGTCGCCCTTCTGCTCTTCATCCCTGCACACAAAGCATACGCGGGAAACTTCGCCGCTCTCAAAAAACGCGCGCGCTGAATGCTCAATGGCGGGCCGCCCGAAAAGCTCGCAAAGCACCTTGTCCTTCACGCTTCCGCGCATCCGCGAGCCGCTGCCGCCGGCAAGTATCACCGCCGCGTTTTTCATTTTTCCAGCTCCGCAATTATGGCCCTCGCCGCCTCTGCGGGGTCTTGAGCCTTCAAAATGGGCCGCCCCACGACGATGTAATCCGCGCCCGCCTTGGCGGCGAGTTCCGGCGTCATCACGCGCTTCTGCTCGTTCAAATCCGCACCCGCAGGACGTATCCCTGGCGTTATGAGTTTCACTTCCGCAGGAAGAATTTTTCTTAAAGGTTCAATTTCAAGCGGAGAGCAGACAAGGGCGCCCACGCCGCTTTGCACGGCGAGTTTCGCAAGCAGTTCAACCTGTGATTGCGGATTTGCCGCAACACCCGTCTTCGCCAAACCTTCGGCGTCAAAGGAGGTGAGAACGGTAACGGCAAGAACCGTCAGATTCGGATTGCTCTTGCGCGCAGCCTCGGTCGCAAATTTCATCATCTCCTCCCCGCCGGAAGCGTGGATGGTCAGCATATTTATGGGCAGGTCTCCCAAACTTTCAACGGCGCTGGCGACGGTGTTGGGAATGTCGTAAAGCTTCAAATCCAAAAACACCTTGTAGCCCATCGAAGCAACCTCGCGCACGAAGGCGCCGCCGTACTTTAAATACATCTGCAGCCCTATCTTAACCCACTCAAGGCTGCCGCGCGTTTTCTCAAGGATGGCCAGCGCCGCGTCCCTGTCGGGCACGTCCAGCGCGAGTATCAATTTGCAAGCTTGTTTTGACATGTCTGAAAAAATCGTGATTGTTTTTTACCATGCCGACAGAATCAAAAAAGTTTTCACCTTGCAAAGTAAATCTTATGCTTGCAATCACCGGCGCGCGCGCCGACGGCTTTCACGAACTCGTAAGCCTGGTTGCGCCGACGAAGGCCGGAGACTCCCTCTCCGCTAAAATTTCCGAAAGCGGAGCGGACTCCATCACCTGCAACATGCCCGACGTCCCGCTGAATTCGGACAATCTCGTAATCAAGGCCGCGGAATACTTCAGGGAAAAGATGGGCATTAAAAAGTATTTTGACTTCGGCCTGCATAAGACCATACCCGCCGGCGCGGGCCTCGGCGGCGGCAGCAGCAACGGAGCAACCGCGCTTGACTGCGTCAACGAACTCTGCGGCGGCCCGCTGGGGCTTAAGGAGCTTTCCGAACTGGCCGCAAAAATGGGTTCCGACTGCCCGCTGTTTCTGAACAAGACCCCCATAGTCATGCGCGGGCGGGGCGAGGAAATCAGCGAGCTCAACACCGCGCAAAGCGCCTGTGTAAGAGGCCTTGAACTGCTGATTTTCAAACCGGCGTTCTCCATTAACACCGGCTGGGCATACACGCAGATGCGCGAAGACAAGACTTCGTACATCCCAAAAGAGGAGGCCGAAGCCATGCTTTTAAAGTGGCTCATAAGGCCGACAATTGAAAGCCTGCCGCTCTTCAACAATATGCAGATTGCGGCCTTCAAAAAATTCCCCGCCCTGACCCTGACCATCCAAAAAATCAAGGACCAATTCGGCCTCCCCGCGATGATGAGCGGCTCCGGCAGCGCCTGCTTCGCCATCATAAACGGCATAGCCGACGACGAAGCAAAAGTCTCCGAACTCAAAAAACTCATCGCCTCCTGCCTCGGCGAAAGCTGCTTCATAGCCAGAGGCTAGGCGAGTAGGAACGGGCGAAAAGGCGGGGAAAGCAACCAAGAGAATCAGGGCTGACGCCTATCTTGCATTAAGGCCTTTTCGCCCTAGCCCTCCATGGGCGCCGAGGCGCCGCTTACTTCAAGGGGCTTGGCCCCTTGCGCCAACTGCTGCGCAGTGAGGCTATCCCCTGCGGGGGCAGAGTTATTGCGAAGCAATCTCGCGGGGGCGGCAGCCCCTGAAGGAAATGGTGCCTTGGCACCCCCCTTCACTCGCTTCGCTCGTCTCCTTAAACAGAACAGCATCGGGCTTCCTACTCGCCTAGCTGCAAGCTTTTCATGGGCGCCGAGGCGCCGCTTACTTCAAGGGGCTTGGCCCCTTGCGCCAACTGCTGCGCAGTGAGGCTATCCCCTGCGGGGGCAGAGTTATTTCGAAGCAATCTCGCGGGGAATGGCCTTAACTGCGTGGCAGTTGACGCAAAGGGCATTGAAAATATTGAAAGTTTTTTCAGCAACCGTTGAGTTTTAGCGCAATGATTTTTTCCACGTGAACAATAAGGTTTTAACGGCGGGGATTTTGGATGAAGAGCAAGGCGCAAAAAAATTCCACGCTGGGAGCGTACAAGTGGTACATGACCTGTGTGGAATTTTTTTGTAACGCCGCTATTCGCCAAAATCACCCGTTAAAACCTTATTGGTAAATGGGAGGTCATGCGGCGAGCTTGTTTCAGATACATGCTCCTGCCTTCCGGGGTGGAGATGGCGGTGATCCACTCGATGCCGTCGCGCTTCAACTTCTCCACGATGGCGGAGGTGAGGGAGCTTGCGATGCCCTGGCGGCGGTGGTCTTTGTCTACATAGAGGTCTAGGAGGTAGGCGTCCGAAACGCCGTCGCTGAAGGCGCGGAAGAAGCCGACGAGCTTTTTTCCGTCGAAGGCGCCGAAGGCGCAGTAGCTGTTTTTAAGGGCCTTGGAAATTGTATTGGAGTCAGAATCCTGCTGCCAGCCGGCCTCGATGTAAAGGCGCAGGACCTGCGCGGGAAGCCTTGCGCAGTCAAGTTTAAGCTCTTTGATTTTGATTTGCATAAGGAAGGGGGAACGCGCGCTCAAAAGCCAGCACGCAGGCGTTCGTACTTGAAGGCGGGGTCCAAAGACTCCTTGGCGCGGCGAAGGTTTTCAAGCCCCAAATCCTGCTCGCGGTTCATGTAGGTTCCGCCAAGCGCCCTGATTGACACCGCCTCCTGAGAGACCATCATCTGCGAGGTGCCGTCGACGTCGCGCAGGGATTTTTCAAAGTGCACGGCGTAGGTGTTTTTGTTGAGCGCGCTGAAGACTGCCATTGCCACGATGTTGCTGAGCGGGCAGCGCAGGATTGCGCCGTGCAGGCCGAGCTCGTTAAAATTCTTTTTGGCGCAGGAGAGAGCGCGGATTTCGTCCTCAAGCCCCATTTCCTCGCTCACGCGCTCGGCAAACTTCATGGCGCTTAAAAGGTTCTCCTCGGCTATGGGTTCAAGCGCGTAGCTGGGGCACTCGCGCATGAAGTGTTTTATGTGGTTGCGCTTCTTGCGGAGCTTCTCGCCGGAGGAATCTATAAGCTTTTCGACGGAGTAGATGTAGTCCGCCTCGCCGGCGTCGGCGGTTATGCTGAAAAAGTCTTTGGCGTCGGGAAATTTTTCAAGGTATTTGGGCGGGGTGTTGTAGAAGTATTTTCGCCCCTCGCCGCAAAGGCCATTTTCGACGAAGGCGTCCGCAAGCTCGCGCAAAAGCACGGGCTCCAAAAACTCGCCGAATGGGAAAAAGGCCTGTCCCTGCTTGGAATCAAAAAGCGCGCAGCGTCCGTGAAAATCGCAGACCTTGTATGCGTACACGCAGTTCCAGACGAGGAGGTTTGCGAAGGAGTCTTCGCAGCTGTCCGACGGATTCAGTGCGATTAAAGACTCCATCCAAGCCCTGTCGGATAGTTCGAGGTTTCTAAGAGAGTCCAATACGCCCGCCATGATTTGCAAACAATGCCGCGTTGTATCCCCGAATTTCGGCGCGCGGGCAATAAAAATCTCAAAGAAATGTTGTTTGGGGCTGATATTTTGTGTTAGCCTGCCCGCATTAAAAGAAGAAAGGATTTTATGAGGGACAGATTTCTGCAGGCGGCATACGAGGAGGCGCTCAAGGGCCTTGAAGAGGGCGGCATACCGATAGGTGGGGTGATTGCACACAGGGGAGAAATCGTCGCGCGCGGGCGCAACAGGCGCGTGCAGGACGGCAACCCCGTCCTCCACGGGGAGATGGACACCCTGGCTAAGGCCGGCCGCCGCCCCGCCTCGTTCTATAAAGACTGCGTTTTGTACACTACGCTTTCGCCATGCATAATGTGCTCCGGCGCGATAGCTCTCTATAAGATACCCGAAGTGGTGATAGGAGAAGACGCCAACTGCGCGGGAGAGATAGATTTCCTGCGCTCGCGCGGGGTGAAGGTCACGGTGCTTAACGACCCGGAACTAATCGCCATGATGAAAAAGTTCATAGACGAAAATCCGGAAATCTGGAACGAGGACATATCCGAATAGCGCTTGAGGTGCATAAGCTTTTTATTGTATGAAAAAAACAACGTCAAAATTCTCGCTCGCACTCTTCGCGGCGTTTATATGCCTGTCTCTCGCGCTTATATTCAGCGCGCAGACGCCGCATAAGGCCGCCAACACCGTCACGCAGTTTTCAACGATAGACGCGCTGCTCGCAGGCGTCTATGACGGGCAGACCACGCTCAAGGAGCTGAAGGAATACGGAGA
>JAVBSZ010000214.1:0-2623 GCA_031556415.1 Opitutales bacterium
CATCGCCGCGCGCGGCATTGACGTGAAGGACATGTCTCTGGTCATAAACTACGACCTCCCCGAGGAGGCCGAAACCTACGTCCACAGGATAGGCCGCACAGCGCGCGCCGAGGCCAGCGGAGAGGCCATATCATTCTTTACAACGTCTGACTTCACGCTGCTGAGGGCCATAGAAAAGCTCATCAAAAAGCGCATACCCGACGCCGACGAAAACCCCTTCCATTCCGAAGCCGCGCAGAATGTGCGCGAGGGCAAGGCGCGCGGAACCCCCAAGCCGCCGCGCGGCGGCCAGCGCCAGCAGCAGCGCAGGGGCTCCAATGAGAATTCCGACAGGAAAGATTTTGACAAGCCGCGCGAAAAGCGCCCCTCCCGCGCGCCAACAACGCCCGGAAGTTCCCGTCCCTTCGGGCACTTCCACAAGCAGAAGAAGAACCGCCCCAACAGGGGCGGACGCTGATTTGCGCGGCGCGGCGGGCGCAATGATTTCTTGACGTCTGAAAAACGCGGATTAGCATTTTCAGAATTATTTCGATTTACCCCATTATGAGAATACCTCTTTTAAAACTCTCTCTTGCGGCCCTGCTGGCGTTCCCGCTGACCTCGAACGCCATCCTCTGCGTGTCCGGAAAATACGACAAGGAGAACAGGCAGGCCCACAAATGGAGCACCTGCGTCTGGCTTAACGACGCGGACGAATTCGGGAACGGCCTAGAACTCAAAAGCAAGCCCGGCAAGAACGACGAAGTGCAGATACGCGCACGCACGGACATGCTTGTGGACATGAATGTTGATGTCCGAGATTTCAGCCTAAACGGCGTATGCAGCGCCACTTTCGACGGCAAAAACCTGGTGTCGAAAAAGGGCATGCACATGAATGTTCGCTGGGGCGGCACGGCGACGGAGCTTTTCATGAAGAACGCCACTGCGGAATTCGGGGGGGGCATAAGAATGTACACCGGAGACGGCGGCAGCAATGCTTCCATAGGATTGGGACGAATCAAACTGGAAAATTCCACACTCAACGCCAACGGAAGCATCAGCTATTCCGTGGCCACCGTCAATGCGGCCAAGACGCAGGCGGACAAGGGCGGCGCAGAGTTCCACATAATAGGAAAGAGCCTTTTCAACCTCAAGGGAGAGCTGTTTTTTGACCCCATACTGCTGGGTGAAAACCGCCGCATAAACATCACCTTTATAGCGGAAGAGAAGGACGGAAACGTGCCGCAGTTCAAGTTCGGCGGAGGCTCGCCCAAAGACATCATTTTCGACGTGAGGGTTTCCCGCAACGCAAAGAAGGGGAAGTTCGACGTCGTCACCTTCGGCCCCAGGAAAAACATCTCCGCGGATTTCAACAAGGTTACCCTCAACGGAAAAGAATACGAAATGAATTCCACCGTGGAGGTTGGGGACCTTAAAGCCACCATACGCCCCCTGCCCGCCGGCAACGGTTTGCAACTTGAAATCAAATAACGTAAAACCGCATGGGCGCCTCGCAAGAAGCGCCTTTTTTATTCCCCCAGAAAACGCGGCGGGGTTGCGCAAATTTCAGAACAATCTGATATTCTTATTGTCTACTTCTTAAGTGTTGAAGATTTTTAAAAAATCTGTTTCAATCCTTTCAAAAGAACTCCATGGCAATAATGATACCATCCCTTTGCGACCCGGCGAGCGTCGCCGGAGAACAGTACCTTTTCAGGGCTTTTGAAAAGGGGGAGGCGGCGGCTGACTGGGTTGTGTTCCATTCAATGAAGCTCGGCAGGCACCCTTCCCAGCTGCGCGGCGAGGCCGATTTCGTGGTGCTGGTTCCGGGCGAAGGCGTGATAGTGGTTGAAGTGAAATCTTACGAGGGCGAGATACGCGAGGGCTACTCGCGCTTCCGCAAAGACCCTCTTGAGCAGGCGCAGAACGAGACCATCTCCATACGCCACTATCTTGAAAGCCGCAAAGACTGCGACGAATACCGCAAGCTGCCCTTCGTGGCGCTGGTAGCCTACCCCTTCGGCTACACCAGGCTCAACGGAACCGCCTACGCCAACGAGCAGTTTTTGGACGCGGCGGACTTTGAGGGAAAGGATATCTCGCGCGTGGTGCTGACACGCTTCAGGCTTCTTGCGGACAAAGTCGTCGAAAGGCTCGGCGCGGGCGCGCTGAAGGCGCAGGAAAATTTCAAGGGCCAGAAATTCGACGCGCTGAAGGAGGTGCTGACGTCGTCGCTCGGCTTTTTTGAATCTCCGAAAACGCGCATAAGAATCATAGACGAGGTAGTCCGCAAGTACACTTCTGAGCAGAATTTTTTGATGAAGGCGCTCTTTCCGCACAACCCGCGCCTGCTTGTGACGGGCCCCTCCGGTACGGGGAAGACTTTGGTTGCGCTGGAACTCGCGCGCCAGGCGCAGCAGCGCGGGAAGCGCGTGCTGCTGCTGTGCTCCTCTCCGGAACTCTCGCGCTTTCTCAAGGAAAGCAGCGGCTTCTCTTACCTGGAGAATGATTTTTCCTCCGCAGGCCCGCAGACGGTCTGCATGCTCAAAACGCTAGCAAAATCCGCATTGAAGGATGCGCCAAACCCTCAGAATCTGGATGAAAAAACCCGCGCCGCCGACGCAATCCGCGCCCTGCCCGACGG
>JAVBSZ010000129.1:0-3706 GCA_031556415.1 Opitutales bacterium
GCGAAGCAAACGGAGTTATTCGCCAAACAAGTCCGTCAAAATTAGCGGGCGGTGCCCCAGCGGGACGTGAAGGGATAGCATATAATCAGCGACCTTCCCACCACCGCGCGCTGCGGCACAAAGCCCCAGTAGCGGCTGTCCAGGCTGTTTGCGGAATTGTCGCCAAGTGCGTAGTAGCAGCCTTCGGGAACGTGCAGGGTTTTGCCCTCGGCCAAATCGCCGTCGTTTCTGTAGCCGCAGTAGAGGCCTTCGCGCTCCGCGTTTTTGTCAAACGCGGGGGAGCCTTCGGCGGGCTTCCCGTTTATGTAGAGGACGTAATTCTTGATTTCCAGGGCGTCTCCGCCCTTGCCGGCGATGCGCTTGATGTAGTATTTGTCATCAGGCACGCCTCGGTTTCTGACGGTCATGCCGTCTATGTACTTTGTGAGGAAGACGAATGATTCGCCAACTTCGGGCTTGCGGAAATTGTAGGTGAAGCGGTCCACAAAGAGCATGTCTCCCGTGAGGATGTCAAAATTCAAAACCGTCCGGCCTTTTTCGACCTTGCCGAGGCGCAGAAGGTTCCTGCCGTCTTTCTGCACTATGCTACCGCCCGCGTAGACCATGTTGACGAACTGTTCGCGCTCGTTCATGTTGAAGTGGTATTGCGCGATTACGTCCTCTATGGGGAAGTCCGCAGGCGTCTTGATTTTTACGGGGGCGTTTTCGACGTAGAAGGTGTACTCCCTGTCCTGCGCGGGCCAGAGGCCGAAGAGGAAATCCGTGCGCACCATCTCGAATGGGAAGACGCCGGAGCCCATGCGGTCCGGCGGGTTCACCTCAATGTAAAGCTCGCCATTTTCGGGGGAAACGGCGCTGTAGTTTGATGCGCCCAGGGTGACGAAGCGCCACGCCTTTTCAGCGATGTTCGGGGTGGGATCTCCGGCCTTGTAGACCTGCGGGGTCATCCCGTAAAAGCTCGGGTACATCGAGTTTGTGGGGATTTTGAAGGGCTGTATGAAGAAGCTGCGGAGCGCGAGGGCGAGTATGCCCGCCACGATTACCGTCTCAACGTTGTCGCTCCAGAACGTGACGGGGTAGATTCTGCCGCCGCATTTGCGCATGAGCTTTTCAAGCTTATCCGCGCATACGTCATAGCCCCTGGTTTCTATCTTTCCGTCCAAGATGAACTCGTCGAGTTCGTCAATCAGGCGCTCAAGTTCAACGGCGTCCGACGAGGCGATGACGTCCTTCCGGTAATTGAAAACCTTGTAGGCGAGGGAGAGGAGCTCCTTGGCCGCCTTGCGCTTCTTGGCGTCGCGATTCTTTGAAAAGAGGCCGAACATTTTCTTATGACGTTGATTTTAACACGTTGACGAAGGCCTCCTGCGGGATGGAGACTTTGCCTATCTGCTTCATGCGCTTCTTGCCCTCCTTCTGCTTTTCGAGGAGCTTCTTCTTTCGCGTGATGTCTCCGCCGTAGCACTTAGCGGTGACGTCCTTTCTGAAAGAGCCGATGTCTTCGCGGGCCACTATCCTTCCGCCCACCGCCGCCTGTATGGCGATTTTGTACATCTGGCGCGGGAGGATGTTCTTGAGCTTTTCGCAGAGCATGCGGCCCTTGCTCTCGGCCTTGTCGCGGTGCACGATTGACGAGAAGGCGTCTATATTTTCGCCGTTGATGAGGACGTCGAGGCGCACGAGGGCGCCCGCCTCGTATTCGTCGAGCTCGTAATCCAGGCTGCCGTAGCCGCGCGTGATTGATTTGAGCTTGTCGTTAAAGTCCACAAGGATTTCGTTGAGCGGCAGGGAGCAGGTGAGCATGACGCGCGTGTCGTCAATCGTCTCCGTCTGCAGGCAGAGGCCGCGCTTTTCCGAAACGAGCGCGAGGATGTCGCCTATGCACTCCGTGGGGATGTGGATATAGGCCTTGATTTTCGGCTCGCGTATTTCCTCAATCACGGAGGGGTCCGGAAGCTTGACGGGGTTGTCTATCTCCAGCTCCTCTCCCGCGGTCGTGGTCAGCTGGTAGACTACGCTCGGGTACGTTGAAATGATGTCGAGGTCGTACTCGCGCCTCAGACGTTCCTGCACTATCTCCATGTGGAGAAGGCCGAGGAAGCCGCAGCGGAAGCCGAAGCCGAGAGCTACGGAAGTTTCCGGCTGGTACTTGAGCGCGGCGTCGTTAAGCTGCAGGCGCGCAAGGGAGTTCTTCAATTTTTCGTAGTCCGAAGTATCGACGGGGTAAACGCCGGCGAAAACCATGGGCTTGACTTCCTTGTAGCCCGGGAGCATTTCCGCGGCGGGCGCGGAGGCCAATGTGATAGTGTCGCCGATTTTTATTTCGGAGACGTCGCGGATGTTGGTGACCACGTAGCCCGTGCAGCCCGCCGTCAGAACCTTTTCGGAAACCATGCGCGGGCGGAAGCGGCCCACTTCCTTGATGCCGGTCTTTGCGCCGTTAGACATCATCATGATTTCGTCGCCCACCTTGAGCTCTCCGGAGAAAACCCTGACGTAGCAGACGACGCCCTTGAAGGCGTCAAAAAAGCTGTCGAAAACGAGGGCGCGCACCTGCGGGCAGTCCGTCCAGCGCGGCGGGGGGACGCGCGCGATGACGGCGTCCAAAATTTCGTCAATGCCTATGCCCGCCTTGCCGCTAGCCAAAATGGCCTCTTCGGCGGGCAGGGCGAGGACGTCCTCAATCTGTTTGAGCGCGTGGTCAACGTGCGCGCCCGGAAGGTCTATTTTGTTGATTACGGGGATTATCGTCAGCTTCTGCGAGTCCGCCAGATGGGCGTTTGCGACGGTCTGCGCCTCAACGCCCTGGGCGGCGTCAACCAGCAGCAGCGCGCCTTCGCAGGCGGCGAGGGAGCGCGAAACCTCGTAGGAAAAGTCAACGTGTCCAGGAGTGTCAATGAGGTTCAGGAGGTATTCTTTGCCGTCTTTGACGTAAGACATGGAAACGGGGTGGCTCTTGATCGTGATGCCGCGCTCGCGCTCGATGTCCATGGAGTCGAGAAGCTGCTCCTGCATCTGGCGCTTTTCTATGGTCTTTGTGACCTCAAGCAGTCGGTCGGAAAGGGTGGTCTTTCCGTGGTCCACGTGCGCTATTATTCAGAATTTGCGTATGTTATCGATATTTTCCATTAGCTCTTCAAATAAAGCGAGCCATATTCTTTGAGAAAAATCCGCCTTGCAAGCTATTTTTAAGGGCGGAAAAGGGGATTGGGTATTGCGAAAAAATTCAGTTTTGTCCGCGAAACGGAGTTTTTACAAATTATGCTTTAGTCCAAAGCCCGAACGGTAAAAACTGTATTTAAACTTAACATTGTCGGAAAGTTTAGCCATGTCAGGGTAATCGCACATCAACGAGGTCAGGACGAAAAATTTACCATTTTTTAATTTCACAACAAAATGAGAATAATCACGCCAAGGAGCATAATATGGATTCCCAATCCTCAAATGCCTTGTGTAGCATACAATTTCATCAACTTCCGATTTTTCGAAAATTAGTTCCCTCTTGCCTGAACGAAATTTCCAGTCTTTCTTTTTTCTTCTATAGCGGAGTTCGTCATTCCAATTTAGTTTTGCATAGTTTAGGAGCGGGATTAAGCATACAAGCGCCAGCGGCAGACAAAATAGCTGGATCACTCCCAGCAGGTGAATATAATTGCAATCGTCCTGATAACCGTGTCTCCAAATGTACAGAGGAAGTGCGGCGATC
>JAVBSZ010000008.1:0-15931 GCA_031556415.1 Opitutales bacterium
CCTCTTTGACGGAGTTATCCAGAAAATAGTCCTCCAGTTCGGTTCTGACTATCGTGAAAAGTTCGTCCATCCTCAGGCGCACAATTTTCGAAATGGCCGCCAGGGATATGGACCTGTCTCCTATCTGCTTGTCTCCCTCCGTCCATACGGATGCGTTTTTTTCCTCGTCCGTGAGCACGAGCTTTCCGAACTTGCGCTTGAGGGTGTCGGCGTTCTTGCGCGTCATGCTCAGCGCAAAGGACATGTCGTTTGTGAGGTGGTCTCCGCCCACGGGTATTGCGCCCGCCTTGAAAGTTTTTCCGTATTTTATGAAGGCATAGTCCGTCGTTCCGCAGCCGATGTCGAGCACCAGCACCCCGTCCTCGCGCTGCTGCGGGGTGGTCACTATCCTCGCGGCCGCAAGAGCGTTTATCACGAGGTGCTCAACGGTCATATCCTTGCTGCTGACTAGGTGCAGGGCTTCAAGCACGCGCTCCTTGTCCGCGTAAATCATGTAGAATTCCGCGTTCAGGAAAGTCCCCTTTTTGCCTATGGGGTCTGAAACGTATTCGTCGTCAAGATAGTAGCCGCAGCACACGTTCTGTATGAATACCTTGTCGTCAGAAATGGTTTTGCTCTGCGCGTCGTCGCAGGCTCGATCAACGTCGGATTTCCGAACTATGCCGTCGGACCCGCTCACGTTCGCGCTGCCAAGGTTTCTGAAGCCGCGTATGTGCGTTCCACTTATGCCAAGGCACACGCTCCTTACGGTTGTTGCGGAGCTTCTCTCCGCGTTTGCAATGGCGTTCTGCGCGCAGACGGCGGCGTTGCTGAAATCGAGTATGTCTCCCTTCTTTATGTCGGCGGAGGAGAACTGCCCCATGCCGACTATGTTCAGGTCCTTCCCGTCGATGATTTCGCCGACGAAGGCCTGCATCTTCCCCGTTCCAACGTCAAGCGCCGCTATTGTCCTGCTGTTGTTCATCATTATTCCGCCAGTTTTACGTCCGCCCTGTCAGTCAGCGAAAGGTCTATCTGCTCTATTCCCGCCAACGATTTCGCCTGCGAGTATTTCAAAATGTATTCGAGCCTGTCGAGCTGTTTTTCAAAATCTTTCGCGGCGAAAATTATGCGCACCCTGTCGGCCGTGGTGACCGTTATGAGCGGAACCGTCAGGCGGGAGAGTTCGGCCAGGTCTATGCTCTTCCACGTCTTTGCGTGCTGCGGCAGCCTGTCTTCCGCCGCCGCGAGAAGTTCGCGCAGCTTCTGCGCGTGCGGGTAGTTCAACGGGCCGCTTTCGCCGATGATTATTTTTATGCCGGTGATGGAGGGCAGGGCGCCCAGGACTTCGTCGGGAATGCAGACGGGGCGGAAGAATTTCCCCTGCGCGCTCATCATGAAATATTCTACGTTTGAATCCATCCTCACGGCGGTTTTGACGAGCGGCTCGTGCTCGGTGATGTCTATGCGCAGCGTGTGCGGGTACTCCCTGCGTATGAGCGCCTCGTCAATCTGGCCTATGTCCTCAAGCAGGTCTTTGAGGAAAAATATGTTGATTTCCGAAAGCTTCGTGCCCTTGGGGATGTCTAGGTAGCCGAACACCCATTTTGCGGTGATGAAGCCCGTGCTCTTCATCTTGAATGTCCTTATGCTGTCGGTCTGCGGCGTGAGAAGTTCGGAAAAATAATCCTTGTTGTACGCGTAGTATGCGCCCGCGCCGGCCGAGCAGACGAGAGCGGCGAGAAAGAGCCTTTTGAAAATCTGAAAAACCTTTTTGACGCGGACGCGCGCGGAGACGGGGCGCCTGGCGGCGGATTCGTTCGCCTTCGCCAGGTCCTTCCATGTCTGCGGCTTTTTTTGCGTCTTTGCCATTATGCGTTTTTTTTGCGCCTGATAGCGCCTTCAATGAGCTTTGCGCAGAGCGCTTCAAAATCCAGCCCTATGCAGCTTGCGCTTTTGGGAAGAAGGCTTGTCGCCGTCATGCCGGGGAGGGTGTTTATTTCCAGGGCGATGAATTTTTCCGTATCCGTATTTATGATAAAATCTACCCGCGCAAAGTCCCTGCAGCCGCAGGCGGCAAAAGCCTTCTCTGCGGAGAGTTTTATTTTTTCAGTGTCGGCGTCGGAGAGCTTTGCGGGGTATTCGTATGTGCTTTTGCCCGCGGTGTATTTTGTGGAATAGTCGTAAACTCCGCCCTCGGCCCTTATCTCGACTATGCCCGCGGCCCTGCTGTAAATCACGCCTACGGAAAGCTCGCGCCCCTTGAAAAACTCCTCGGCGAGCCACAGCCCTTCGGAGATTTTTTCCAGGCAGGCTTCAGCTTCGCCAAGGGTTCCGGCGCGCATGAGGCCCACGGAGCTACCCTTGTCCGCGGGCTTTATTATGACATTTCCTCCGAGTGCACCCATGATAGATTTTGCGCTCGGCTTTTCTTTTGCGTCAAAAAGCATTTCGCGCGCGACGGGTATGCCTACGGCCTTCATGAGCGCCTTTGCGGCGGGCTTGACCATGCACAGCCTGCTTGCGAGCTCGCCGCTTCCGGCGTATTCAATTTTCATTGCGTCCAGCTCGCGCTGGAGAGCGCCGTCCTCGCCATAATCTCCGTGCAGGGCGGGATAGACTATATATTCTCCGGAGCGCAGAAATTCCGGCACACTGTTTTCGTCAAGCCGCACGAGCGTCGTCTCGAAAGATTTTCCCATAGCCTCCGCCACGGATTTTCCGCTGAAGAGGGACACCTCCCTTTCGGGGGAAATTCCGCCGCACAAAACCGCCACTTTAATCTTGCTCATTTCAAAAACTCCTTGGCTTTAAAATACACGTCGCCCGCGCCGACCACCGCAACGCAGAGCTTTTCACCGCCGGCCGCCCGCGCGTCGTGCAGGATTTTTTCAAGTTCGCCGTCGCCGCTTATGAGACTGATTTTTTCGGAGCGCTTTGCAATCTCTTTCGCCGTTGCGTTTTCGTCAAAAGGCTCGCTGGCGGCGTAGACGGGGCAGAGGAATATTTCCGCGTTCTGAGCGCCTTCAAGTATGCGCGCGAAGTCATCCGCAAAATATTTTGTGCGCGTGTACCTGTGCGGCTGGAATATTATTATCTTCCTTTCGGGATGCCGACTTTCAAGCCACTTTAAAAACGCGGCCACTTCCGACGGATGGTGCGCGTAGTCCGCAATGGCCGTAAAGTTTTCCGTCTTAAGCAGGATTTCCTGGCGGCGCACCACGCCGCCAAAATCGTCGAAAATATTTTCCGGCAGTTCGCGCTTGAAAATTTCCGCGTAGGCCGCGCGCGCAAAAAGCTCGTTTGTTGAGATGAACTCATCCTGCCGCTCAACCGTGACGAAGTCTTTTTTTGCGGACGCCGCCGCGCGCATCAGCGGTGCGTCATCTGCGAGGATTATCACTTTCCCTTTTGTTCTCGCAAAGAGGCGAGCGAACATTTCTTCAATGCGCGAAGGGTCCGCATAACGGTCCGTATGGTCCAAATCGGAATTGAGCGCGACGGTGATTTCCGGAGAAAAATTTTCTATGGTGCCGTCGCTCTCGTCGATTTCCGCGATGATGAAATCCCCCGCGCGGCAATGTTTTGCGGGCGCGAAGGCGGCGGGCAGGGCGCCCACCATGTAGCCGCAGTTTTGCGCGTGAGTCCTGTTGACCGCGTGGGCGAGAAGGGCCGTCACGGAACTTTTGCCGTGGCTGCCGGTCACCGAGACGAGCTTTCTTTCAGCGCATATCCGCGCAAAAAATTCACCCCTGCGCAGCGTTTTTGAAAAATTGAAACTGGGAATTCTCGACGCGAGAGCGCTTGAAATAACGAATTCATCCGCGCGCTTGAGCTTTTCCGCGTCGAAGGAATCTTCCACCCTCACGGAATTTTCCTCCAGCATTTTTTTTACGCGCGGGTCCGCACGGTCGTCAAAGCCCGACACGCCGAAGCCCTCGGCCTTTGAAAAAAGCGCCAGCGGCGCCATCCCCATACCGCAAATCCCGCCCATGTAAATTTCAAGCGGCATCCTTCATTTTTCCCTGTTGGCGATTGCCGTGAGGTCGGCGATTATCTTGTTCATGTCGTTGAGGTCGTCAACGCGCTCAAGATTTTTTATCATCGCGGAACGGAGCTTTGAGTTTTTCATCATCGCGAGCGTCTCCTTGAAAAGCTCGTCCATATCCTTCTGCTGGACGAGTATGGACGCCCCCTGCTTTTCAAAGCAGCGCGCGTTCTCAAGCTGGTGGTTGTCCGCAGAGAAGGGGAAGGGCACGAGTATGCTTGGCAGCCTGCAGCGCGCGAATTCGGCGATAGTGCCCGCGCCCGCGCGCGCAATTCCGGCCCGCGCGCATGAGAGCGCCGCGCTCATGTTGTCGCAGAACTGGAGATATTTTGCCTTGTGCATCTTGCCGTCGGCGCCCATCGCCTCCGTTCCGGAATAGCAGGTTTTGCCAGGGCCGCAGACGCAGAGAAGATCCATATTGTTGCGCGCAAGCTCGTCAAAATGCTGGGAGGCCCACGAGTTGAGCGCGGTGGCCCCCTGGCTGCCGCCGAGCACCAGAAGGATGTCCGCATTCTTGTCGAAACCGAAGAAGGCCTTGGCCTCGTCCTCGGGCATCCTGTGGATTTCGGAGCGTATGGGGTAGCCCGCGTGCCTGATTATGCCGGCCCTGCGGCGGCTTATCTCCACGCCGTGAGGGACGTAGACCCTCCGCGCGAAGCGGCCCAGAAACTTCACGGCCTTGCCCGCCTTCCTGTTGGATTCGTGCAGCACGAGCGGGACTTTCCGCAGCGCCGCTGCTATGGAAAGGCCCACCGCCGTGAAGCCGCCGAAGCTTATTGCAACGTCGCACTTTTCCCTTTTGAGCAGCGCGTACATTTTGAAGACCGCCTTGAGCTGCGTCCAAAGGAATTTGCAGAGCCTAAGCGGGCGCAGGGAGAAGGGCGCGCCTGGCGTTTTGAAAACCTTGAGGCCCGTATATTTTTTCACCAGCTGGGAGTCTATCTCCTTTTCGCTGATGATGAAGACGACCTCGTTGCCGGCGTCTATGAGCGCCTGCCCCACCGCTATTCCAGGGGCGAGATGGCCTCCCGTACCCCCGCATGATATTACAAATTTACTCATAAAGCGTAGCCTGTATCTGTGTTGGTTTGCTCCAGGTGCGTATGCAGTTTATCAGAATCCCCGTGAAGGCGAACATCACCACGAGGTTTGAGCCGCCGTAGCTGATGAAGGGCAGGGATATCCCCTTTGTGGGCACGAGGCCCGTCACCACGCACATGTTGAAAAGCGCCTGCAGCACTATCATCATCATAGCGCCTATACCCATGCTGAATTCAAACAGGTTCGGCGCGTTGCGCAGCTTGTACATTGCGAAGCCGAAAATCAGCAGGAAACTCAGCGCCACAAGCAGCGTGTAGATGAGCCCGAGCTGTTCGCCGATAAGCGCGAATATGAAGTCCGTATGCGCTTCCGGAAGGTAGGAAAGCTGCTGGCGGCCCTGGCCGAGCCCCACGCCTTCAACGCCGCCCGTGCCGAACGCGAGTATGGCCTGGTAGAGCTGGTAGGTTCCGTCCGCCTTGTTGCCCTCGAAGTCCAAAAAATTGACGAGGCGCTGTATGCGGTTGGGGTTCAGGTACACCATCACGCCGAATAGCATTGCCGCCCCGCCGAAGGCCGGAAGAAGGTACAGAAGCCTGACGCCCGCAAGGAAAATTATTGAAAGGCCCACCGCCGCGCAGAGCGCCGTCGTCCCGAAGTCGGGCTCAAGAATTATGAAAACGCAGAAGACGCCGAGTATGCCGAAGGGGAATACGAAGCCTTTCCAGAAAGTCTTGATGCGGCGTTGGTTGTCGTGCACGTATTTTGAAAGCAGTATTACGAGCGAGAATTTTGCGATGTCGCTGGGCTGGAAAACGACGGAGCCTATGGCTATCCACCTGCGCGAGCCGTTGACCTCCTTGCCTATCTGCGGCACGAGCACCGCAATCAGAAGCAGCATAGAAAATATGGCGATGGGCAGCGCGAACTTCTTGATGAGGTTCAAATCCATATAGGCCGCCGCGACGCACGCCGCGAAGGCCAGCGCCATCCATATTGCCTGTTTCTTAAGGTAGAGGTAGGGGTCCGCACTGTTGTTTGCCGCGCTCATGAGCACGAGCAAACCGAGGACGCTTAAGAACAGAACGGGCAACACTAACGTTATCCACGACCCGACAAAATTCCGATTTGCGGACTTCCCGTCGCTGTCCAATCTCATTTAGCGCTACTGAACCTCTATGACTTGGATTTCTTCCTGCTTGGGCTGTGCGGGAGCGGTCTTCGCGTCCGGCGCGGGGGCATTCATGCCCTCCACCGTTATGGTTTCAATCGGCTGCTCTTTGGGGGCTGCGGGCGCTTCGGGAGTCTTCGCTTCCGGAGCTTTGGATGCCGCGTCGGCCTTGGGTGTGGCCGCCGCCGCGGCCTTTGCCGCCGACGCTGCCGGAATTACGATCTTCTGGCCGACCCTGATTTTGCGCGGGTCCTTTATGGAATTTCTTTCGGTGATTTTGGCCACCGTGGTTCCGTTTTTCTTGGCGATGCTGCCGAGCACGTCTCCGCTCTGGATGACGTATTCGGTTTCACCGGCGGCGAGTGTGAGGGCGGGCCCCGCGGCCGTCGCGGTTGTGGCGACGGTGGAGGGCTTTGCCGATGCGGCGGAAGCTTCAGCCCTTGCGGGTGCGGTCGCCGCGCCGCCCTTGGGCAGCGAAAGCTTCTGGCCTATCCTGATGTTGTCGCTTGTGAGATTGTTGGCCGCCTTGATCTGCGCAACCGTCGTGGAATTTTTGGAAGCTATCTTTGAGAGTGAGTCCCCCTTCTGCACGACGTAGGTCTCCATCTCAACGCCGACGTTCGTGGGGGCGGAAACGGCGGCGGTTTCTGCCTTCTTTTCAGCAACTGCGGGCGTGCCGAGCGTTACGGAAGGTATTACGATTTCCTGGCCGACTTTCAGCTGCGTGTCTTTTGAGAACCCGTTTGCGCTGAGCAGTTCGCCGAACGCGACGTTCTTCGCTTTGGCGATTTTGAAGAGGTTGTCGCCCTTCTGGACGGTGTATTTTTCAAGGGAGAGGGAGGACTTCTTCGCTTCCGTCTCCGTAGATACAAGGGGCTGCTCCTCTACGATGACTGCACCGCCGCCGTTCATGTTCCAGTTTGAAGCGGGGCGCGAGGGCGTTGCGCGAAGCTCGCTGCTGCCTTCGGGATGCGCGTCTGCGACTGCCGCCGTGTCTGAAGGCAGGCCGGTGCTCAAATCGGCATTGACGGGCTCGCTCTTTATCTCCGTGGATTTGTCCGCGCTTGCGGAGGCTGTGGAGTCTTTTGCGTTTTCGTCCGTCGAACCGCAGCCCGGCTGGATGAATATCATGCTGACTGCAGCAAGATGGAGTGCGACGACTGTCGATAGCGTGACTAACTTTTTCATGGTATGGATCCCCTTATTATCTGTTTAATTCTTGGTGTTATTTTAAATTCTTCAAACTAAAAACCGCGTTTTTGAAAACTTTTCCGCGATGCTCGTAATTTTCAAACATGCCGAAACTTGAGAAGGCGGGGCTGAAGAGCACGACGGTGTTTTCCTCACCCGTTTTTGCGGCAAGGCGCGCGCTTTCTTCAACGGCCTCCTCCAGCGTCTTGCAGATTTTCACCCCGTGTTTGAGCGAATTTTCGAGCATGGGCTTTAAAATTTCCGCGCTCTGGCCTATCAGATAGGCCGCGGAAGCGCTGTCTTTAATGGTTTGCGCGAGGCCGTCCAAATCGCAGAACTTGTTTTTGCCGCCGCCTATCCAGATAACGTTCCTGCCTTCCAGCGCGTTCAAAGCGGCTATGGCCGCGTGCGCGTTCGTCGCCTTTGAGTCGTTCATGAACTCCACTCCGTTGACGGAATAGGTCTCGCCGAACCTGAATGAAGCCAGGCTGAATGACGCTGCGGCGTCGAAGAGGATTTTTTCATCCAGGCCCAGCTCCTTCCAAAGGGCAACCGCAGCGGAGAAATTTTCACACTGCACGGGCGTGTTGAAAGGGGAGGGGCAGGAGGCCGCATCCTGCGCTTCGGAAAGTTTTGCGAAGGCGGGAAGCGTTATTGAGTTTTCTTTTGCAAATTGGAACACGCTTTTGCCGGCTATGAAAATTTTGCCGCGCAGCAGCTCCGCGATTTTAAGCTTTGCCAGAAAATATTCGCGCATGTCCGCATGCCAGTCAAGATGGTCGGGCGCGAAGTTCGTCCAAATGAGCGCGTCGGCGCGCGTGTATTTGAGGTCTGCGGATTGGAAGGAACTGAATTCGCAGACGGCGATTTTTTTCGAAGTGTCCTCGCCGTAAAATTCCGCGCAGAATTCGCTTAGGGGTTTGCCTATGTTGCCGGCTCCGAAGGCGTCAAACCCCGCGAGGCTTAAGGCGTGCGCAAGAAAGCTTGTGAGGGTGGTCTTGCCGTTCGTGCCCGTAACGCAGTAGATTTTCCCGTTCCAGCACAGCGAGGCGAAGTCTGGCTCGCAGATTGTCTGCACGCCGCTTTCGCGCGCGAGGGAGAGCCATTCGTGGTCGGGTCTGAAGCCCGGTGAATAGACGCAGAGCCTGTGCGTCTTTGCGACGCTTGCGTCAAAGTTTTTTTTGCCCTCGCCCTGGGAATAAATTTCAAAATCCATCCCCATTTTTTTAAGAAGAGACGCGGCCGCGCGGCCGCTCGCACCGTCGCCTAAAATTGCGACGGGCGCCCTGCCTGCCATCTCTTCCATTCTTTGCATTGCTTTATCTGAGCTTGAGTGTAGCCAGCCCTATGAGGGCAAAAATCAGGGACACTATCCAGAACCTTATCACCACGCGCGTCTCCTTCCAGCCCTTGAGCTGGTAGTGGTGGTGTATGGGGGACATCCTGAAAATTCTTTTCTTGCGCGTCTTGTAGGAGCCCACCTGCAGTATCACGCTGCCGGCCTCCATCACGAAGATGCCGCCCACGATTATGAGGGTGAAGGGCTGGTGCACCATGAAGGCAATCACGCCGATGAGCCCGCCTATTGCGAGGGAGCCGGTGTCTCCCATCCAGACGTCGGCAGGGTAGGCGTTGTACCAGAGGAAGGCCATGGATGCGCCGAGGAGAGCGCAGCAGACCACGGTGAGTTCTCCGCAGTCGGGTATCATTTTGATGAAAAGGTATTCGCTGGCGATCGAGTTGCCTGTCACGTATGCGAATACCGCGTAGGCGAGGGCGACTGAAACCGTGCAGCCTATCGCAAGCCCGTCAACGCCGTCGGTGAGGTTCACGGCGTTGCTGGAACTCACTATCATGCACAGCAGGAAGGCGAAGGTGAACCACAGCGGCATTGTGGCGATGAGCGGCGTCTTCATGAATGGCGCCCAGAGTTCGCGCATGGCTTCCGCATAAGGCGAAAAGTAGATGAGCACCATGAAGGCGATTATGCTTATGATGAACTGTATAAACATCTTCATCGTGCCCGAGACGCCGTCGCTGCTCTTTTTGAGAATTTTTAGGTAGTCGTCCGCAAAGCCGAGGAGGGTTAGGCCGACGTATACTATCATCGCCGTGACGACGAGCGCGTTGAATTTGGCGAGCAGGAATACCGAGACAATTACGCCGACGAATATGATGAGGCCGCCCATGGCGGGCGTTCCCTTCTTCTCCTTCGTCAGCTCCGCGAGCGCGCCCACTTCGGTGCTTCCGCGCATGGTGTCGCCGAACTTAATCCTTCTGAGCTGCCTGATTATGGCGGGAGCAAGGCTCACCGCCGTGATGAAAGACAGCACGCAGGCAAGCACGCACCTTACCGACAGGTATCTGAAAAGCCTGAAGGGGCCGAAGACGTTTTCAAAATCTGCAAGTTCAAGCAGCATCTTAGAAGCTTTCCCTTTCGTCGTCGTCGAGCTTTATGATTTCGTCAAACTCCTCCTCGTCGTCAAAGCCTTCGTCCTCGCCGTCTTCGCGGGGTTCGGAGGCGGCTTCGTCCTCGTCGTCGCCGTCTATGTTGAGAATTTCGGGCTTTGCGTCAGGGTCGTCAAATATAGGGGAAGTCTGGATGATTTCCTCTTCCTTTGCCTCCTCCTTTTCCTCCTGAGGCAGCGCGAGCTTTTCCCTTACCGCCTCCGGAAGCGCCTTTTCAAGCTGGCAGACGCGGCTGCCCTTTACAAAAATCCAGCCCTTGAATTTTGAAATTTCCTCGGAGACTTTTTCAACGCTGTCGGCAACGGTGATGTCTCCTTCGCTCCATCCGGATTCCAGCATTCCGGCCTTATAGACGTCCGCATGCGTTCCGAAAAGCACGGCTTTGTCGCCATCGGCATGGCGTATGATGGAGCCTATCTCCTTGTGCTGCCTGTGCGCGGAGAGGCCGAGTTCTGCCATTTCTCCGAGCGCGAAGAGGCGGGGCATGCCCGCGGATTTTTTCTCAAAGAAGGCGAGGGCGTCCTTCATAGACGCGGGGGACGCGTTGTAGCAGTCTATATAGTAGGAGCTTCCTGCGCATTCCACAATGCCGCCGCGCATTTTGAGAGGCTTGAAGGTGTCGAGCTTCGCCGCTATCTGCTCCTCGCGCGCGCCGAGTATGAGTGCCGCGGCAACGGAAAGCACCGCGTTCTTGGTGAGGCCGTCGCTGAGGAGGGGCATGTCGAAATAGTATTCCTCGCCGCCGTCTATGGAAATGTCGAGGCCGCGTTCGCCGCCTTCCTTTTCTATGATTGCGTACCTGAAAACGAGGTCGGCGCTTACGTCTCCCGTTTCGGCAGGTACGACGACGGCCTTCTTGCACTTGAGCTCCTCAAAAGACTTCCAGCCCATCAGCTCGTGGTGGAACAGGGCCCAGCCGCCCACCGCGACGTTCTGCGCGAGCACCGCCTTTTCCTTGGCGATTTTTGCGAGCTCCTCGAATTTCTCCATGTGGCAGGGGGCGACGTTCGTGATGATGGCCAAATCCGGCTCTATCATTTTTGCGAGCTCCTCCATCTGTCCTGGCGCGGCCACTCCCGCTTCAATTATCGCCGCCTGGTTCTGGCGCAGGTCTATGCGCGTGAGGGTTAGGGGAACGCCTATCTCGTTGTTGAGGTTCTCCTCCGTAACAAGCGGGTTTTTCCACGAGATGAGTTTTGCGAGGAACTCCTTTGTGGAGGTCTTTCCGCATGAGCCCGTGATGCCGACGACGGGGTTTTCAAAGCGCAGCCTGTGGAACTTTGCCACGTTCTGCAGCGACTTGAGGGTGTCCTTGACTAGCAGGACGGGGACGCCGGCGTCGACCTCGCTTGAAGCCAGAACCGCCGTCGCCCCGTTTTTCACTGCATCTGCGACAAATTCATGCCCGTCGCGCTCCGCCGTTACGGCGACGAAGGCGAACTTTTCGCCCATCGTGCGGCTGTCCGTCGAGAAGCCCTTGATGTCGGGCTTCTGCTGTGGCAGGTTGAGCCATTTTCCGTTTGTCCAAATTTGGAGGTCGTCGCTTTTATAGTGCGGCATAAAATCCTTTATTATTATATTTAGTGTTAAATTAGGCCTTTGAGTGAAAGAAGCTCCTCTGCAACGCGCCTGTCGTCAAAGGGTATGATTGTGTCTCCGAGTTCCTGGAAAACTTCGTGCCCCTTGCCGGCTATGAGTATGCAGTCGCCGTCTCCGGCTGCGTCTATGGCGAGGTTTATGGCCCTGCGCCTGTCCTCCACAAACGCTATGGCTGCGGGCTTGCTTACGCCCTTTTTCATGTCGTCAAAAATCTGTCCTATGCTTTCGCCGCGCGGGTTGTCTGAAGTGGCCCAGGCGATGTCCGCAAACTCCTGCACGACGGCGGTCATCTTGGGGCGCTTGGTCCTGTCGCGCTTTCCGCCGCAGCCGAAGACTACGAGCAGCCTTCCCTTCACGACATCCTTGAGCATGGAGAGGCCGTTTCTGAGAGCGTCGTCGGTGTGCGCGTAGTCTATGAAGATGTCGAACTTCGTGTTTGCGGAAATTTTCTGCATGCGGCCCGGAATGCCCCTGAATTCGCGCATTGAGGCGGCGGCAACTTTGAGATCCCTGCCCTTGGCGTAAAGGCAGGCGAAGGCGGCTAACACGTTTGAAACGTTGTAGCGGCCCGTGAGTTTTGTGACTACGTTCGCCTCGCCCTCCGGCCACACCAGCGTGAACGAGGTGGACGTGCTTGTGAGGAAAATATTCCTTGCGCGTATCGTCGCGCCGTCGCTGACGCCGAAAGTGACGAGGGGAATCTTGTCCGCAATTCTCGCTGCGATTTCCGCGCCCTTAGGGTCGTCAATATTTATGGCCGCGCGCTTTGGTGAATGTCCGAGCACGCCGCTGAAGAGGGAGGCCTTCGTCTCAAAGTAGTCCTCCATCGTCTTGTGGTAGTCTATGTGGTCCTGCGTGAGGTTCAGAAAGCACGCGCAGTCGACGTCGAGCCCCGCCGCGCGTTTCTGCGAAATTGCGTGCGAGCTTAATTCCATCGCCACGCTTTTGCAGCCCGCATAGCGCATCTGGTTGAACATGGCGTAGAGCGCCAAAGATTCCGGCGTGGTCCTTCCCGCGGGCAGGCAGCGCCCGCCGAGGTCGTAATGTATGGTGCCGATGAGCCCGCACTTTTCTTCAAGCGCGGTGAGCATGTGCTGGATTATCCACGTGACGCTCGTCTTCCCGTTCGTGCCGGTGATGGCGTAAACGTCCATGGCTTCGTCCGGGTTGTCGTAATATTTTTTTGACGCGGCGGCCATGGCGGCGGCGATGTCTTCAACCTCGACCCAGACCGCGGGAAAATACCTTTCAGGAGCGGGGCGCTCGGAAACTATCGCAACCGCGCCCCTGTGCGCGGCTTCCTCGACGTAGATGTTGCCGTCGGTCACGGCCCCGCCAACGGCAAAAAACACGGCGCCCGGTGCGACCCTGCGGCTGTCGTTCATCAGCATTTTGATTTCGACGTTTGAGTTACCCGTCACCTTTTTGGGCTTCATTGCGTCCAGAATGAAATCAAGCTTGCGCGGGGAATCTCCGCCGCCGGCCTGCGCAAAGCTCATGCGTCCGAAGGCGCTTCCGCCTCCGCCAAGGCAGGCCAAACCTGCAAAATTTCCAAGTCTTATCATTAGCGTGACTGCCTCCATGCGACCATTTTTTCAAAGTCGCTGTCCGTCTGAATTCCGAGGTAGTTTGCAACCTGCGCGCCTATCTTTGCGAAGGCGGGCGCCGCAATCACGCCGCCGTAGCCCGTGCCGCGCAGCTTGGGGTTGTCCACCACCACGGTGATTACGACGCGCGGCCTCTGCGCCGGGAAGAAGCCCGTCATGGACGCCACGTGCTGCTTTGTGCTGTACTTGCCGTCTATAATCTTCTGCGTGGTTCCGGTTTTGCCGGCAACCTTGTAGCCCTTGATTTCCGCCTTGCGCGCCGTGCCGCCTTCGCCGACGACGTCCACGAGAATTTCACTCATGACGGTAGCCGTTTTGGAGGAGACTACCCTGCGTTCCGCGAGCGGCGGGAAACTTATCTGGCCTTCGCCGTTTCTGTCGTACACCCTTTTTACGAGGATGGGGCGCATGTAGATGCCCTGGTTGGCGATTGTCGCCATGGCGCAGTGCATCTGCAGCGGCGTCGCCGCGACCGCGTGACCCATGGGCAGGCGCGTGATTGTCAGGCCGTCCCAGTCCTTAACCTTGTGCAGCGTTCCGGACACTTCGCCTATGAGGCCGAGCTGGGTTTTTTTGCCGTACCCGAAGAGGTCGGCGTAGTCATGAAGTTTGTTTTCGCCCATGAGCACGGCGAGGTGCGCAACGCCCCTGTTGCTGCTCTTCTGCGTGATTTCGCGCACGCTGAGCGAGTCATGCGGGTGCGAGTCTTTGGGCAGGCGCAGTATGCGGCCCTTGTAGGAGAGGGTGGGGCTCTTGCAGTCAAAAGAGTCGTTAATGCCGACGAGGGACTCGTTGAGCGCGGCGGCTATGGGCACTATCTTGAATGTCGATCCCGGCTCTATCTGGTCGCAAATGGCCCTGTTTCTGAGGCTGTCCGTGCTGTATTTGCCGTACTGGTTCGGGTCGAAATTCGGGTAGTTCGCCATGGCCACGATGTAGCCCGTGGCGGGTTCGCTCACGATGATGGTGGCGCTGTCCGGGTCGTATTCGTCGACTATGTTCTTGAGCTCGTGCTGGGCCATTTCCTGGACTATGACGTCTATTGTGAGTTCGACATTCATACCGTCCTTCGGCTCCACTTCGCGCGTCCTGAACTGCGCGGCCTCGCGCCTGCGCCCGTCGCGCTCGGTTTCTCGCCAGCCGTCCTGGCCCTTGAGGTAGTACTGGAACTGCTCCTCAATGCCCATCTGCGGCGCGAACTCCTTGTTGACAAAGCCGATTACGTGCGAAGCCAGCGCGCCCGAAGGGTACATGCGCACATACTTGCGGTTGCCGTAGACGGCCTTGATTTTAAGCTCGGTTATCTTTGCGTATGTCGCGTCGTCGACGTCGTCGGCGATTTTCCTCCAGCGCACGGACCTCGTCGCTTCGCCTTCGTCCGTGGTTTCCGTGTAGGTGGCCTTCTGGAGCTTGTCGGAGATGCTCTCGCGCGTTATGCCCAGAAGAGCGCACATGGCGGAGATTTTCTCGGCCTCCTCGGGAGTGTCGGTGATTCTTTCGGGGTCCACGCCCAGCTCGATGACCGGACGGCTTGTGGCGAGTATGTTTCCGCGCACGTCGACGATGTCGCCCCTGCGCGCGTCGATTTTGTCAAATCGGCTGCGGACCTTGTCGACTATGCTAACGCTCCACTCGTTGCGCTCGACGTGCAGGTAGTAGAGCCTTGCGAAGACGGCCGCGAACACCACAAAGAGAGCCGTGCCCAGGAAGACGAAGCGTCCCCTCTGGACATAGGCGCGGTATCTGCCCTGTCTGTGATTTTTCATGGTTTGGAGTATTTGGAGATTAGAGTTTCTTTGCCGGGGTTTCTTTTGGTGAGCGGAAGGATATCATCACGTCGCTTTTCTTGTTGCCGTTTTCAACCCTTCCGCCTTCGAAATTTTCATAGCCCCAGACGACCATGCCGAACTTGGGCTGTTCCAGATTGCTTTTTGAGGTCTGCCTGATCTGCCTGAGCTCTTCGGGGCTCTGCTTTGTAGAAATTTTAGTAAGGAGCTCTTCGTTGAGCCTCTTGAGCCTGTACACTTCCCTTTCGCCCTTGATGATGTCGGAGGCTATCTGGGCCTTGTGGCACCTGGCCTCGGCCAGCATGAACGCGCCCGAGCCCGTGCAGACGGAGAAGAACAGGATCACCAGAGCCAGTATGAATATGTGTTGTGCTTTTGTTTTGGGCATGTTCAGTCTTTTTTTAGCGCGCGCAGCTTTGCGCTGCGGCTGCGCGGGTTTGCGTCCGTCTCTTCCTGCGAGGCTGTTGCAACTTTTCGTGTCAGAATTTCCGCGCGCCTCACGCGGTCCTGAAGGAAACTTTTGTCATGCGAGTCTTCTGGGCGGCCCGCCATGCGCTTGAAAAACCTTTTCACAATTCTGTCCTCCAGCGAGTGGAAGCTGATCACCACGAGGACCCCGCCGCTGATGAGCCTGTCAAAGGCCTTGGGCAGGGCGGCCTCTATTTCCCCGAGTTCGGCGTTGACTGCCATCCTCAGCGCCTGGAAAGACCTCGTTGCGGGGTGTATCCTCTTGCCCCTTCCGAATTTCTGCGCGGGGGCTGCGGCCTCTATGACGTTCGCCAAATCAAGCGTTGTGGAGATTTTCCCCGCGCCTGCGGCGTCTTTAACAGCCCTCGCAATCTTCCTGAAGCGCGGCTCTTCGCCGTATTCCTTCAGGATATTCTCAAGCTCGGGCAGGGTGCATTCGTTGATGAGCTCAAGCGCCGTCATCCCCTTTGAGACGTCCATGCGCATGTCTAGCGGCCCTTCCTTTGAGAACGAAAATCCGCGTTCGGCCTCGTCGAGCTGGAAGGAGGATACGCCGAGGTCCATGAGGATCCCG
>JAVBSZ010000092.1:0-2863 GCA_031556415.1 Opitutales bacterium
CCGCGCCGCAGCAGACGGCGACGCCCGCGCCCGCGACGTAGACGAATGAGTAGATTGCGGCAAAGGGCGCGCACACGCCGAAGTAGTACGACGTAAGCGGCGCGCTTGCGAGCGTTGCCGCGTGTGAAATGAGCACGCCGCCCAGCAGGAAGAGCCAGCACTTTTTCACAAGCCTCATCAAAAACGTCTTGGAATTTTCCGGAACCAGTTTGTAGGGTTCCAGCTTATTTGAAGCCAGTGAATATAGCGGAACCGCGTATAGCAGTATGGCCGCCACCACGCAGTATGATAGCGTGAAACCCGCGTCAAAAACGTAGGACGGCTCCGCTATCAGGCAGAGGCAGGCCGCGAGCACGAGCGCCGCAAATCCCCTCGGTTTTCTCATTAGCGCCACGGCCAGCCACGCCGTTGCAATCATTATGAAGGCCCGCATGGCCGAAGGCGGCGCGCCGCATATGTTCACGTATGTAAATAGGAGCGGCAGGGAGAAAAGCGGATGCAGGCGCCACGGCACGCGCAGCAGCCCCAGGATGAAATAGGCGGAGAGCGCGACTATCCCCACATGCAGTCCGCTGACGGCGAAGATGTGCATTATGCCGGTTGCGGAATAGAGGCTCTTAAGCTCCTTCGTGAGGAGGCTTTTGTCCCCAAGGAGCATTGCGCGGTAAGATTTCGCGCTCTGCGTTTCCCCCATGAAGTCTGCGGGAAAGACGGAAAGCTTCGCGCTGACGTACCCGTTGAGGCGCGCGAAGAATTTGTAATAGGCTTCGGGTTCGCCTTCGGTTTCAAGGTCGGCCACGTTTGCGGAGAGCTTGTAGAAAACGCCCCTGTCGCGCAGGTACCGGTCAAAAACATTTTCGTCGGGCTCGATTTTCCTAAGGACGCCGCCGAGTTTGAAAACCTGCGAACGCGTGAACGCGGGCATTTCTTCCGCCTTCGCCTTCTTTGGCCTGTATGTTGAAATCCAGATTTGCGAGCCTTCCAACGCTTGCAGGTCTTCGGAAGCCTTTTCAACTTTTGCAAGGCCGTAGGCGTTGAGAGAGTCGTTCACCGTGATTGAAACTGCCTCTGCGGTAATCTGCGCTTCGCATGGCGTGAAGGCGGGGTAGGGGTCTTCCGGTGCGCGCTCATAGAAATACGCGGCAGCCGTCGAAAAAATTCCCGCAAATGTGAGCGCTTTAACGAACACAGCAAGTGCGCGTTTTTTTGAGTTCACGCAGCGCATTTGAAATGAGGCGAGAAGAAGCGCGGCCCCCGCAAGGGCGAAGCCCGCGCTGAAGTTTGCAAGTTGGGCGTTGAGTCCCGCAAATATGTATCCGCAGCAGAGCGGGAAGAGCAGGGAGACCAGCGGGGCAAGGGCTTTTGGCGCGTGCATGCGGTTTGCGGACGCGTCATCATCCTGCGGCGGGAAATGCGCGCCCCGCTCTGCGTCAGCCGGTTTCATCTTCGCGCTTGTTCAGAATTTCAGTTTTCAACCAGTTCGAGTTCGCTTTTTGAATCCCCGCTTTTGTCGAAGGTGATTTTGCCGATTGCGCCGTCGAAGGTTTTTTGAAGCATGTATTCGCGCGCGCCCTTCGGCGTGCCGTCGGAAGCCGATATCGCATCCGCAAAAATTTTGACGGCGTCATATCCGTAGGCCGCGTACCAGGCTGGCTTTCCCGCGTGCGTTTTTTCGTAGTTTTTTACGAAATCCGCGCTCTCTTTTGTGCCGATTTTTCCGAGAGAAAATTTCGCGAACACCCTGTACGCTCTGACGTTTGAAGACTTTGGCAGGGCTGGCGCGTCAAAGCCGCAATTGGAGATGAAGCGCCCCCTGTAGCCGCTTTTGATCAGGGCGTCGAGTATGGGCTTGGTTTCCGCGCCGTAGCCGTAGTTGAAAAAATACGGGGCGTTGAGCCTGTTTATCTGGGATGCGAATATGTCGAAATTCTTTTCACCGCGCGAATAGACGTCCATGAAAATTTTGGAGCTGCGCTGCTTGATTTCAAACTGGACGTAGTCTCCGGCGCTCTTGCCGTGGAAGTCGTCGGATTTCAGAATCACCGCGTGCAGGTCGTCCGCGTCCTCTTTGGCGACGGCGGTGCGCATGAGTTCGGCCTCCTGCACCCCGTTGACGAAAATGCGCACGGAATTTTTGTTCACCGAGGTTGCCGGTATGTAGCCGCAGAGGTAGTTGACGAGTATGCCTTCGCGCTCTCCCAGTTCGGCAAGCTCCCCGACGACCTGGTTTGTGAAGCCGAAGTGCAGGTATTTCACACCCGAATTCAGGAGTTTTTCCACCGCCTTTGAAGTTTCGAAAGAGTCTTTGCCCGTGTCAGCAAAGACTATTTTAAGCTGCTTTCCGCGCACGCCGCCGCTCGCGTTGACTTCCGCCGCAGACATTTCCATTGCGCGTTTGATTCCTTCCGCGTAATGGGAGTCTGCCTCTAAAGAGAGGGGGAGCACGACGCCCATGAGCACGCTTGCGCCATCCTCTTTTGCGGACGAGCAGGCGAAAAGGAGCGCCGAGACCGCGCAGATGTAAAACGCAAATAGCAAATTTTTCATATTCGCGCATTTTCAGGCCTGCGGTGTTTTCATGCAATTTAATAAAGCAAAAAAAACGCCCCGTAATGGGGGCGCTTTTGAAAAATTGCCGGCCGTACTACGCCTTGTCTTCCGAGGGCGACTCCGTCTCTTCCCGCTCGTGTTCAGAGTTCGGCAGCTTGGGCTTGCTAGTGCGCACGTCGGCGTCGCCCACGTTCACGTAGTAGTCCTTATACTGCTTGTTGTAGTAGTTGGCGTTGTAGAGCGAGGCGCTGTTCATATTCACCATGTTCATTATCGCGCCGAGGACGGGCACGTTGGAATCCATCATGCGGTG
>JAVBSZ010000184.1:0-11531 GCA_031556415.1 Opitutales bacterium
GCGCATTCGCTCTTGCCTATGCCGCTTGCGCCCTTGATGAGAGTGCCTATGCCCTTGATGTCAATGAGCGTGCCGTGCAGCTGCGTGCGCGGGGCGAACTTGGCCTCAAGCCTCAGCGCGAGCTCGTTTGAAAATTTGCGCGAGCTCATGCGCGTGCGGAAGGTGGGCACGCCCGCGTTTTTGAGGACCTCCGTCATAGCCTTGGTGGGCGCTAGGTTTCTGGAAATTATGACGCAGGGTATGCCCTTCTCCACTATCGCCTGCATGACCATTATCTGGCGCACGTGCGGAAGGTCCCTTAAGTACGATATTTCCCCAGCGCCGAAGAGCTGTATGCGGTTGTGCGCAAAATTCTTGTAGTAGCCGGTGATTGCCAGCGCGGGCCTGTTGGGCGCGGGCTCTATTATCATGCCGTCAAGCCCCCCCTCGCCGTAGACAAGTTCAAGGTGCAGGCTTTCTCGGAACGAGTTGTAAAACTCGCGCACGGAGATTTTCTCTATAACGTCTGATGAGAGAATTTTCGGCATGGCTTTTTACATTGTGAAATTTTCGCCCAGGTAGAATTTCCTGCTGTCGGGGTCGTTAACGAGGAAGTCGCTCGTGCCCTCGCAGAGGACGCGGCCCTCGTGGATGAGGTAGGCCCTGTCCACAATGCTCAGGGTCTCGCGCACGTTGTGGTCGGTAATCAGCACGCCTATATTCTTGGCCTTGAGCCCCCTGATGATGTCCTGCACTTCGGCAACGCTTATGGGGTCCACCCCGCTGAAGGGTTCGTCCATGAGGAGGAACTGCGGATTGGCCGTGAGCGCGCGGGTGATTTCCAGCCTCCTGCGCTCCCCGCCCGAAAGCGTGAAGGCCATCTGGCCCGACAGGTGCGTGAGGTTGAGCTCCTCGAGCATGGAATTGACGTAGGGCTTGAGCTCTTTTCTCGGCATGTCCAAAGTTTCTGCGACGGCCATGATGTTGTCGAACACCGTAAGCTTGCGGAATATGGACGCCTCCTGCGGGAGGTAGCCGAGGCCGTGGCGCGAACGCTTGTACATCGGCATATTGGTGACGTCCTTGCCGTTGAGGAAAACCCTGCCGCTGGTGGCGGCGACGAGGCCCACTATCATGTAAAAGCTGGTGGTTTTGCCAGCGCCGTTGGGGCCGAGGAGGCCGACGATTTCTCCCGCCTGCAAACCTATGCTCACGCCCTTGACCACCCTGCGCTTTCCGTACTCCTTTACGAGCCCTTCGGTCCTGATTGAAGCTGTATCCTTGTCAAAATCCATTTCAGAAAAAGGATGGCGATGCGTCCCCGCATTGCAACGCTAAAATCAGGAATGTGGGCGCAAAAAAGGCCGGCTGAAAAAGCTTCAGGCGGCCTTAAAACTGTCAAACTCGTAAGGTGTTTTATTCCTCGTCAAACTTGCGGCCGAAAAGGATGTCGAGCTCTTCAAGCATTGCGCCGGCCGATTCTCCTTCGACTATGAATTTGAGCTGGGAGCCTTTTCCGGCTGCGAGCATCATCAAGCTCATGATGCTTTTGCCGTTCACGCGCTCGCCGTCCTTTTCAACCCAGACGTCTACATTCGCGTACTTGTTGGAGATGCGCACAATCATGGCCGCGGGACGGGCGTGAATGCCCATCTTGTTCTGCACCGTGAAAACGCGTGATATTTCTGCAACTTCTTCCATCTCTAAAAAAAGTGGTGCATTATTCGCGCCGAAAAATGCCCGTCAAGCCTTTATTTTAAAATTTTTGTTAAGTCGTTAATTTTCAATACACGCCACCAGAACGTCCGTTCAAAGACATCCCCGAGGCCGCCGGAATATTTGGACAGCGGATTCCAAAGACTGTTCCAATCCAAAAACCACGCCGGTGAAATTTTTTTCACGCAGCCATGTGCGAAAAGAATTCGCCAAATTTGGCGAGACGATTTTGGATTTGGCTGAACGATTGAACTCGCGTTCACAGTAGTGAACGGCTCACCCACTCGCTTTCGCTCGGGGCATTTGCCTTTGGCAAATGTTCCCCCACCGCCTTCGCGGCGTGGTTTCGATGAAGAGCAAGGCGCAAAAAAATTCCGCGCTGGGAGTGTACAGATTAGTACATGACCTGTGCGGAATTTTTGAAGCAACGCAGCTATTCGCGGAAAGTATTAGTTTAAATTAGGCGAGGCGATTTTGGATGCAGGGCTAGGCGCAAGAAAACCTCGCGCCGGGAGCGTATAAATAATACGTGACCTGTGCGAGGTTTTCGAAGCAACAACGCCCTGCGCCAAAATCGGCCGCCTACCAGGAGCAGCCGAGCTGGAGCGACACCACATGCGCGCCGCCCTCAAAGGAGCCCTTGATGATGTTTGATGTGGGCGTCTTGGTGGCGGGGTCGTAAGCGGGGCTGTCTATCATGACGTCCTTGAACATGATGTAGGTGTAGCCGAGTTCGATGTTGAGGCCGTCGAGGTTGTAGCCTATGCCGGTGGAGAACCAGATGCGGTCGCTATCCGGAATGCGCGGAGTCCTGTAATAGGCGCTCCTGACGGGAGATTCGTCCCAGGCAACGCCTAAGCGCAGAGTGAGGTCATCCGTCAGATAATAGTGCATGCCTATGGCAACCCTGGAGGTGTTCTTCCAGTTTTCATCGGTGTAGCTGACGGTCTGTCCGGTGCTTGAGTTTTTGATGTCAAGACAGTCGAATGACGACCACTGCGTGAAGGCGTAGTCGGCCATGATGGCGAAGTCTTCAAGCATGTCCCAGCCGCGCTGGTAGAAGCCTATGGTGTAGGAATTCGGCGTGGTGAGGTCCGCCTTGATGTTCTGGTCCGAAAGCGTGCCGAGCACGGGGTGCGTAACCTTCATCGTACCCGTGAGGGTGTGGTCTATCTGGCTGCGGTATGAAAAACCTATCCTGCCGTTTTCGGCGTATTTGATTGTCATACCGAAGTTGGCGCCGCCGCTCCAGGAATCCCCCTTTAGGGTTGCAAGGCCGTCCGGCAGGCCCGCGCCTATGAGCTGCGCGTTGGTGTAGGCGGAAGTGAGTTCGGCGTCAACGTAGTTGGCGCTCGCACCTATGGAAAACGAAATCCAGTCAAAGGGCTTATACGCCACGGCGGGGTTGAAGTCTATGCCGAAAAGCTTGCTCTTGAGGGCGTGGTAGCGGCCCACCCAGCCGTCGTCATACCTGGTTTCAAGGCCGTAGGGGGAGCTCACCGAAAGCGTGAGGGCCCACTCCTCATTGAATTTGTACGCAACGTACATGTTGGGGACGGGCGTGGGCTTGCCGCCGTTGCCGCCGTCATTGCCGCTGACGGGCATGCCGCCGCCAAGCTGCGTGCCCATGTTGGAGAAATGGAAGTTGGGCATGATGACGCTCAAAGCGCCGTCCACTTTCGTCGTATAATCAGTGAACATCACCGCAGACGGATTCCAAAACGCCGCGGAGGCGTCCTCATTCGCGTTGACGGTCGCCCCCGCCGTGGCGGTTCCGATGTTAGATGCGCCCTGCTCCAAAACCTGGAAGCCGGAACCCCATGCGACAGAATAAGCGACGCATGACAATACCAATAATGATTTTTTCATTTGTATCTGTGTTTAACTGTGAGAGTCCTTCACTTAAAATAAAAGACTGGCCGCACACTAAGAGAAAATTTCGCCTTGAAAAGATTTTTTTTTAGAACGGACTTTTGAACAAAAGTTCACCGCAGATATCTTAATACGCAAATATTTGCAAATGCGTCCCCTCCGAAACTATCTGAAGGTCTGTGCGCAATTCCATTTTTTTTTGGTTCCGCGCATTTGGATTAGAAAATCATGAGAAAAACGCGCGAATTCATAACAAGCCGAATTTTTTGAATTTATTGCGCTTATCATTAATCCGTATTGATTTCAATTATCACATTATATCATTAATATAAACGCCGGTTTGAAAATTGGGGCTTGCATGCCGCCGCGCTTTTTTGGTAAATTGTTGGAACATTTTGTTTAATCCACAAGTAAAGGACTTATATATGAAAAGAGGAATAAAATACTTTGCGGGGACGGCGGCGGCGTTGAGCGCCCTGCTATTCGTGCAATGCCAGAGCGGGGAGGCGCAGACGAAGAACAAGGAAGTCTCCCTCGAGGAAGGCTTCAAGACGCCGCCGGAATCTGTAAAACCCGCCGTCTATTGGTATTGGCTTAACGACAACATCTCAAAGGAAGGCGCAATCAAAGACCTTGAAGCCATGAAGGAAATGGGCATAGGCACAGCCTTCATGGGCAACATAGGCAACCAGGCCGGAGACTTCGGAAAGCTCCCCTTCGGCTCCGACGGATGGTGGGACGTTGTGCACGCATCTCTCAAAAAGGCCGGAGAGCTCGGCATAGACATAGGCATATTCAACTCTCCGGGCTGGAGCCAGTCCGGCGGGCCGTGGATAAAGCCCGAACGCTCAATGCGCTATCTGGCCTCCAGCGAAATCCGCGTAAAGGGCGGGCAGAAGGTTGAGGTGAACATCCCCGCCCCGGGCGAAGATTTCCAGGACGTGCGCACAATCGCCTTCCTCGCGCCCAAGAATGACGGCGACCTTTTCAGCGCGCTCAAACCCAAGGTGAAGACATCGCCGGAATTCGCAAACGCGCAGGCGCTTTCGGACGGCGGCAGGGGCGAGGGCATCGTCATAGACAAGGAGCTTAAGGAGCTCACAATAGATATCGCGGCAAACAAGGATTTCACCGCGCGCAGCCTCACCCTTTACTTCACCTCGTACACGAAGGCCGAGGCAGAGCTCTTTGCGAATGTTGACGGAAGGTTCCGCAGCGTGAAGAAGTTCGAAATAAAAAGGGTGTACCACAAGAAGCTCCCGAACATAGTGGGCTACGAGGTTTTCGCGCCCTTCACAGTCGCCATCCCCGCGACGAAGGCCAAGGAGTTCCGCCTCGTGCTCAAGAACATCCCCGAAGCGGCGATTGCGGAGGTGGAATTTTCCTCCTACCCGCGCATAGACAAGTTCGCGGAAAAGAAGCTCGCAAAAATGCACCCGGACCCCGCTCCCACCTGGGGCTCATATATGTGGGATGACGCCGCAAAGCTGGAAGACCCGGCCTTCGCGGTCAAGTCTGCGGACGTGATGGACATCTCCGAATTCATGAAGAAGGACGGCACGCTCGTCTGGAACGCGCCCAAGGGGGACTGGGTGATACAGCGCACAGGCATGCTCTCTTCAAGGGTCACCAACAACCCCGCAACCGGCAGCGCGCGCGGCCTCGAAACCGACAAGATGAGCAAGGAGCACATAGAATTCCACTTCAATTCATACATGGGCGAAGTGCTCAAGCGCATCCCAGCCGAAGACCGCAAGACGTTCAAATACGTCGTGCAGGACAGCTTTGAAACCGGCAGCCAGAACTGGACCGACGGTTTCGCAAAGGAATTTGAGAAACGCTACGGGTACGACCCCGTCAAGTTCATCCCCGTCCTCAGCGGCAGGGTGGTTGACAGCGCGGAAATTTCCGACAGGTTCCTTTGGGACATGCGCAGGCTAGTTGCAGACAAAGTCGCTTACGACTACGTCGCGGGCATGAGGGAAGTTGCGCATAAAAACGGTCTTAAAACGTGGCTTGAAAACTACGGACACTGGGGCTTCCCTGGAGAATTCCTGCAGTACGGCGGCCAGTCGGACTTCGTCTCGGGCGAATTCTGGAACGAGGGCCTAGGCACGGTTGAAAACCGCGCGGCGTCATCATGCGTGCACATCTACGGGAAGGACAAAGTGTGGTCTGAAAGCTACACGGCGGGCGGCAAAGATTACGAGCGCTCACCGGCCTCCCTCAAGCGCCGCGGAGACATGGCGTACGTCGAAGGCATAAACCAGACCCTCCTGCACGTCTACATGCACCAGCCGTATGAGGACAAGACGCCCGGCATCAACGCCTGGTTCAGCACGGAGTTCAACAGGAAGAACACCTGGTTCTTCAAGATGAAGCCCTTCATACAGTATCTGCGCCGCAACATGTTCATGCTCCAGCAGGGCGTGAATGTGGCGGACATCGCGTACTTCATCGGTGAAGACGCGCCGAAGATGACCGGCATACTCTCGCCGGAACTTCCGCAGGGCTATAATTTTGACTACATCAACGCGGAAGTTATAATCAACGCGCTTGAAGTCAAAGACGGCATACTTACTCTGCCGCACGGCACAACGTACAGGCTCCTCGTCCTCCCGCCGCAGGATACGATGAGGCCCGAACTGCTCAAGAAAATCAGGAAGCTCGCCGAAGACGGCGCGCTGGTGCTCGGCCCCAAACCGACGCGCTCGCCAAGCTTTGAGAACTATCCGGAGTGCGACAGGGATGTCAAAAAACTCGCAGACCAGCTCTGGGGCAATGTTGACGGCGTGAAGGTGAAGTCGCGGAAAGTCGGCAAGGGCATAATCGCCTCCGGCCTTGGAATTCAGGAAGCGCTCGACCTCGTCAAAGTCGTGCCGGACTTCGGCAGCAGCGACAAGAACGTGCAGTACGTGCACAGAAGTTTGAAAGACGCTGAAGTCTATTTCGTCACCAACCAGAACGCCAAGCCGGTTGAGGCCAAGCTCTCCTTCAGGGTGGCGGGCAAGGCGCCCGAACTTTGGGATTCCAACACGGGAGAGATGCGCCCCCTGCCCGCATTCGAAACGAAGAACGGAATTACGACAATCCCGATGAAGTTCGACACCTACCAGAGCGCCTTCGTGGTGTTCAGGAAGGCGGGTAATCCGACAGGCAAAACGCTTGCGGACAACTACCCCGCGCGGACGAAGCTTGCGGACGTGGCCAAAAACTGGAAGGTGGATTTCCTCGAAAAGAAATTCGGGCCGAAGGACGTTCAGAACTTCTCGGAGCTTTCGGACTGGAGCAAGTCAGGAGACGACGCAATCAAGTACTACTCAGGCACGGCGGTCTATAAGAACACCTTTGAAGTCAAAAACGTTTCCGGCTTCAAAAAGGTCACTATAGACCTCGGCAGGGTGGAAGCGCTCGCGGGCGTGAAGATAAACGGCAAGTGCGCCGGAGGCGTCTGGACGCCGCCCTACGCGCTCGACATCACAAAGCTTGTGAAGGAAGGCGCGAACGAGATTGAAGTTGAAGTGACCAACACCTGGATTAACAGGCTGGTTGGAGACCTCAGCCTCCCCGAAGAAAAGCGCAACACATGGCAGCTCGTGAAGTATATCAGCGAGAAGACCCCGCTGAAATCCTCCGGCCTCCTCGGCCCCGTGCTCGTCCTCGGCGAAAAGTAAAACACCACTTGCGCAAAACAAAAGCGGAACCATTCGGCTCCGCTTTTTTTGTTTTGTCTGAATGATATCCACGTAACCGAATGCAGAAAAACTTTCTGCTAAACTCACAAACAACATGCAGTTAGATGCGAAACTTATCAAACGATTTTAGCGCAATGATTTTGGATGAAGAGCAAGGCGCAAGAAAAGCCCGCGGTGGGAGTGTAGATTCGCTTTTTTTGACGCAATAATTGAATTCGCGTTCACGGCGGTGAACGTCTCACCACTCGCTACGCTCGGGCAAAATTGGGACAATTCGCCTATAGGGCAAATTGTCTCAATTTTGTTCCCCCGCCGCCTTCGCGGCGTGGTTTCGATGCATAGCGAGGACAATGAAGCCGCCCAGGGTGCGTACATAAGCATTTTGATGCGCACAAAAACACGCAGCTTTTGACGGAGCGATTTTGGATGAGAAATTCATTCGCAGAAAAGGCCCGCGCAGGGAGTGTACAAATTAGTACATGACCTGTGTGGGCCTTTTTTAAGGATGGATTTATCGCCAAAAGCGCTCGTCAAAAGTAGAGGCGGGTGAGCTCGGATGTTATGTGGTTGTACGCCTCGTCCACCGTGTCGGCGAAGGTGAAGAATTCGAGGTCGGACTCTCCGATGACGCCGGTTTTCAGAAAGTATTTGAAGTTGATGACGCCTTCCCAGAATTCGCGCCCGAAGAGGACGGTGGGGATGTAGTTCTTGGTTTTGCGCGTCTTCATGAGGGTGAAGACTTCGAAGAATTCGTCAAAAGTGCCGGTGCCGCCGGGCATGACGACGAGCGCTTTGGCGAAGAAGAGAAGCCAGAATTTGCGCATCAGAAAATAGTTGAAGTTGAACCAGGCGTCGGGGGCGACAAAGTCATTCCGGCGCTGTTCGTCTGGAATGAAGATGGTGAGGCCCGCGGTTTTTCCGCCGGCCATGTAGGCGCCCTTGTTGGCGGCTTCCATGATGCCCGGGCCGCCGCCCGTCATGATGTAGAACTTGTCGTCCGGCGCTACGGGCAGGCAGTTTGACCATTCCTGCAGGCGCCTTGTGAGGTCTTCGGTGGCGGTGTAGTACTTTGACATCTTCACGGCCATGCGCGCCTTCTCAAGCTTCTCCTTCTGCGCGATGGAGGGCTTCTTGACCCTTGCGAGGGATTTTTTCACCTCTTCAAGCGCCTTCTTTGCCGCCTCTTCGGGGCGTATCTGCGCGGAGCCGAAGACGGTTATAGTGTTCTGTATTTTGGCGCGCTCAAAAATGAGCGACGGCGTCATAAGGTCTCTCTGTATGCGCAAAAGGCGCTCAGACATTTCCGCGAAGGAGCTTTCTATGGGCTGCTCCGCGTAGCCTTCGGTTGCCGGCTCAAGCCCCTTTGGAGGGACTATTTCAAGCTTCTTTGCCTTGCCGAAAGACTTGCCGAAACCCTGCAGGATTTCCGCGTTGGCCGGAACTTTTTTGGCCTTCACGGAAACTTTTTTTGACGGCTTCTTTACGGCTTTTTTTGCTGATGAGGCGCGCGCCATGACTGTCAATATTAGTTGCCAGCGGACGCATCCGCGATGTCAACGGGGATGATTTTTTCCTTGAAGCCCTTTGCGTTGACGTAAATTGAGCCCTTGCCCGCGGCGGCCGCCTCTACGGGAACGGAAACGGAGCTTGAGCCTTCCGGAACGACGACTTCGGGCATGATCACGGAGCTGGGAATGTTCGTCTTCACGTCTATGGGGAAACCGCCCGCGGGGGCCTTGAAACCTATGTCAAAAATCATGTTCATCATGCCGCCCTTTTCGAGCATGAACGCTGTGGGGGAAACGGCCATGTTGGAGATGTCAACGCGGAAGCTGCACACCCAGAGGGAATCCGCGGCGCCGACAACTTCGAGGTCGTATTTTTTATCCGCGTCAACGGCGGGAACGGTGAAGGAAAGCGAGGTGCGGGAAATCACGCGCGTTTCGGCGGGAGTCGTGCCGAGGTAGACCTTGTCATTCGGCGTGAAACCGTTGCCGAGCACCGTGACTTCCGAACCGACCACGCCCCTGTCTGTGTGCGCGTTGACAACGTAGCGGCCAACTGCGCCGATGTCGTACACCTGCGGGCTCTTTATCTTGCGCTGTATCACGCCGGTGTTCATCTTGGAGTCATAAGTGGCCTCAAAGTAGTACTTGGCGCTGTTCCTGTTTGCGGGCATGACATAGTCATACTGGAAAAGAGTCTTGCCGCGCTCGTCAATCACCTCGCGCATGGGCAGGCGTTCCGCGTCTATTATCACGTAGGCCTTGAGCGAGCCGGGGACGAGGGAGCCGTCCTTGATGTCCGCGTCAAACGTAAGCGGATAAACCCTGGATGAGCTCTCGCGCATCGTTTCCGGCGTGCGGTTGGCCAGATTCGAGCAGGCGCACAGGGCGAGGCCGGCGCAGATTGAAGCGATGGTCAATATTTTCTTTGCAATATTCATAATCGTGATTTTTATAATGCCGCTTATTGTTAATGCTTATTTCACGACGTGCAAGACAAAGATACAGCGTTTTTTCATGATCCGACGGGGATGCTGGGCGCGTATCTGCACGTTCCATTCTGCGCAAGGAAATGCGACTTCTGCCAGTTTTACAAGGAGGCGCCGACAGCCTCGAAAATCGAGGAATACATAGACGCGCTGGAGCTGGAAGTGGAATTTTGGAAGCGTCAAGGATTCGGCGAAAGAAAGCCGGACACGCTCTTCTGGGGCGGCGGCACACCCGCCCTGCTCTCCGTAAGCCAGCTTGAACGCGTCGCAAAAATCTTCGCGCCATTCGCGCCATTCGCGGAATGGACCATTGAAGCATCGCCCGCGTCAATCAACAAGGAGAAGGTCGCACTGCTCAAGGAAATCGGAGTCACGAGGATTTCCCTCGGCCTGCAAAGCTTCAACAAGGGCACGCTAGAAAGCCTCGGCCGTCCGCACTCGCAAAGCGCAGCACTCCGCGCCATAGACCTGGTTGCCCAAGCGCGCTTTGAAAAGTTTTCGGTGGATTTGATTTTTGCGGCGCCCCGCCAGACCCATGCGGATTTTGAGGAGGACCTCGCAAAAGCTGCCGCCCTGCCCGTCAACCACATCAGCGCCTACTGCCTGGAATTTGAAAGCGGAACGTCCTGCTGCGCCGGCAAAGGCAAGAGCGACGCCGAAACCGCGCGCGAGGCCGACTTCCTCGAACAGGCCTTCACAACCCTGCCCGCACTCGGCTTCAGCCAGTACGAAATTTCAAACTACGCAAAGCCGGGCGGAGAATGCCTCCACAACAGGATAATCTGGAACATGGGCCAGTGGCTCGGCTTCGGCCCCGCAGCCGCGTCGCAATACAAGGGCCGCCGCTTCAAAAACATTTCCGACCTAGAAAAGTGGAAGGCCATGCAGCGCGACAATTCCCGCGTGTACGAGGACGTCGTCAATATCGACGACGACGAGCTCTTTTCAAGCGCACTCATCTTCGGCCTGCGCATGAACAAGGGCGTGGACATCCTCAAACTCAAACTCCGCGCCCCCGCAGCCGATTTCCAAAAATACGAAAGCGCCCTCTCCTCACTTGAAACAGAAGGCCTCCTTGAACGCGAAACACTCCGCAACCCCTGCGGATACCAGACAGGCGAAATAATACGCCTGACAAACTCCGGACGCCTCCTCGCCGACTCCATCGCAACAGAGTTGCTGTGAGAATAAGTTTGTTATTCGTGGGGCTCCGCGCCCCACTATGAGAGTAAAATATATGAGGGGACTCCTCGTCCCCTCAAACTCCCCTCGCCAGAGCGCAGCTCTGGACTTAAGTTGCTCCGCAACTTGTTTTGTTATTTTCGTGCGAATGTTGTGCGTTGACGAACCTCCTTAGGTTTTAAAGCGAAAAGGATAACGCTTATGCGTTATATCCTTTTCGCGGTTTAAAAACAAAGGCCATCACATTATGCAAAGCGCAAGCGCTTTGCCAGGTCAGGCTTCGCATGTGCGATATGCGCCGATTGGGCATCAAGGCGCGATCTCATCTCATTAAGAGGCTTAAGCCCCCTTCGTATTGCTGCGCAATGACTACCCCCTTCCCTATCCAAACGAAAAACGAAACTTCATTTGCTTTTATTAAAAATAAAAAAACGCGCTGAAAGCGCGTCTTGCGACTCACCGCTTTAGCGGCATAAGAAAACAAGCTAAGCATGCTCTCTGCTTTGGCGCAATGATTCGGGATGAAGAACGAGTATTGCGAAGCGCGAGCGGGTGCGTAGCGTACTCAAATGTACGTAAGCAGTCGGGCGCGC
>JAVBSZ010000004.1:0-3636 GCA_031556415.1 Opitutales bacterium
CAATGCCCATTGTGATAGCGTCCGCGCCTTTGCCGAGCTGCATTACGCTCATCGGCGTGGGGGCCGCGCCCTGCCGCATGGAATAGTTGCCCTTGGGGAAGCGCTTGCCCATAACCATCATGGGCATGAGCAGCTCGTCCACATTCTCTATGTTTTCGCCGGCGGGGAAGAAATAGCCGAGGGAGTAGTTGCCGTCCTTGTTGGGAGTGAATTCCATTTCCGCGCGTATGTAATTCTCGTTTTTGCTGAGGGCCCAGCGCGCCTTGAGAGTGCCGTTTTCAAGCGGATAAAACTCCAGCTCCACGGAGTTTTCCGAAAGCTGGCGGACGCTCTTGACAATGGCTTCCTTGCCGAAGCCCGTGTTCCAGATGAGGTTCTTGCCTATGGGTGTGGTCTTCATTTCAACGTCGCCCTTTCTGAGGGTGACGGTCTTGAAGGGCGTGTTCTCCCACGTGGGGTGGTAGCTCAGCCTGCTTGTGTGCATCTGCACGTTTTCTGCGGCCTCCAAAACCTGGTAGCTCTCCTCGCCCGCGTTTATTTTGGCGTCCTTGAAGCCGCCGGCTGTTTTGATTTTCAGGCGCGGCGCAAAGCTGTCCTTCCCCGCGCGTTTGACGGGGTAAAACTCCGCCCGCATAAACTCGTTGGAGATTGCCGCGGCGGCCTTTGCGGAGGCGTCGCCTTCAATGTTTGAAATGTTCACTTCCGCCGCCTCGCCCCCCACGACGTCCATGCGGACGATCGGCGAAGTCTCATACCTGTGGATTGCAAAAGTGCCCGTGAGGTTTATGTTGAGCCTGTCGGAAATCACGATGGCGTCGGCGCGTCCGAAGGTGCTGCCCGGCACGTTGTGGAGGCCGAGGACGAGGGGGCCCTTCTTGAGGTCGACCACGCCCGCCTTCTCCCATGCGTAGCCTTCTTTCCCGTGCTTGCCGAAAATCTTGTCCTGGACTTTTCCGTCTAGGGAGATTTGGAAATTGCGCACGCCGGGCTTGTCGTACTCATAGTCTCGCGACCTGACCCAGACGACGTACTTGCCGTCGTGCGGGATGTTCACGGCGGTCACGGCGGGGTTGCGCGCGTCCGACTGCATCACGAGGTTTCTGCCGTTCGAGGAGCCGCCGTCCCAGAAAACCTGCCAGTCTCCGATGTATTCGAAGTCTTCGCACTCTATTGCGATTGTTCCCTCCGGCGTGTGCGGTGGCTTGGGCTCCGCGGCAAATGCGGCCAGCGCGCCCAGGAGCGCGGCGCTAAAAAATGCGAGTCTCATGATTTTTCCTCCGGTTGGTAAATTTACAACGCCAAATAAAAGCGAGTTCACCGTTTCTAGACTTTCCGTTTCCAAGAGTAAAGAAAAAATCCGGCACAAGCTCACAAAATCAAAATAAACTCAACTCCATCCCCGTTTGATTTGATGAAATTATTTTGCATTGCATCATTGGGCACAAAAAAACCGCAATCCGTTCGGTTGGTATTTTTATTCTAGCGGTCGATGAGGTTCGAATTGCACGCGCTCGCTTGCGCTCGTCGCGCCCTGCGGGCAAGTGCTGCGCACTTGTGCTACCCAAAGCTAAAGCTTTGTGTTCACTTCGTTCGTTCTCACCATCATCGCCTCCAAAAAAAGCCTCCATGCGTTGCGTGAAGGCAGGAGGTTTTATTCCAGCGGTCGATGAGGTTCGAATTGCACGCGCTCGCGTACGCTCGTCGCGCCCTGCGGGCAAGTGCTGCGCACTTGTGCTACCCAAAGCTAAAGCTTTGTGTTCACTTCGTTCGTTCTCACCGTCATAGCCTCCCAAAAAAAGCCTCCACGCGTTGCGTGAAGGCTTAATTTTTTGGAGTCGATGAGGTTCGAACTCACGACCTCTGCATTGCGAACGCAGCGCTCTTCCAACTGAGCTACGACCCCGATTGAAGTTGGCAATCCTTTCCATTCCGGAAAAAATGGCAAGAAAAAATTTAGAGCTGGCGGGGCATTTTTTTTAGGACAAGAGAGCTCTTGAACTGCGGCGCAAAGTTTGAAAGCATGGGGCGTACAAAAAACATTACGCAACCTCTATGAGCAAAAAGCACACTCCAAGCGCCGGTTTGAAAAGAATCTGGAAGGCCCTGTTTTATTCAATCGCGGGGATAAAGACCGCGCTTAAAAACGAGGCCGCGTTCAGGCAGGACTGCGCGCTTGTCATTTCTCTCATAGCCATTGCACTGTATGTTGAGGATTTCGGCGCCGCGCGCTGCGCCTGGGTTATCGCCGCCGGCTTCATCCTGCTCATCACGGAAATTTTAAATTCCGCGATGGAGTGGACCGTAGACCTCGCGTGCAGGGGCGAAATCTCGGACCTCGCAAAGGGCGCAAAAGACATGGGCAGCGCCGCGGTCTTTTTCGCCCTCTGCCATCTGCTACTTGCCTTTTCTGCTACTGTTCTTGGCGCCCTCCTTTGAGGGCGTTTCCTTCACCATCTCCCAGGGGCGCTTGCCGGTTTTGTCGAACTCGAGGTAGGCCAGCGATAGCGCCCAGTTTGCGCCGTACATCGTCCAGCCCTCGGGGTGGCGGTAGAGGCCGTTGGGGTTGAAGGGGTAGCACTCCGTCCCGCAGGCCGTGGAGATTGACGCGCGGCAAAGTTCCAGGTAGGCGCAGATGCCGTCGTTGTACGCAAGCGGCCAGCCGCGTTCGACTTCCGTCCAGCTGTTTTCCGGGTGCGTCACGCCCGCGCACATACGCGGGTTCCTTCCGAAGACGGCGTCGGCCTGCGCGTAGATTATCTGTTCCATGCGCGCGCGCTTCGCCTTGTCTTTCTCAACCCAGTTTGCGGCCGTGCCTATGGCGGGGAAGCAGAGCAGGTTGCCCACGTCGTTCATTGCGGGGATGGTCCAGATGTTGTGCTCCGGCGAAAGCATGCGGAAATCCCACATGTTGTTTGAGCGCGATATCATGATGTCCTCCCACTCCCTGATTTTTTCCTCAAGGCCCTTGGGCGCGTGCTGCGGGTAGGCCTTGAGCATCCAGACGAGGTTCGTTATCGTGCGGTGCTCGTCATAGCGGTGGCCCTTTGTGGAGAAGGGGTGAGACCAATCCACATTGTCAATCACCCACTGCGCCTGTTTGACGGCGGCGTCTATGTATATCTGGTAGTTGTCCTTCCCGCGCCGCTTTGAAACTTCCGCCATGAGCATGTTGGGGATTATGGAGAAGCCCGGGGCGCGGCCGCCGCGCACGGGCGGCGTGTTTTCGTCCGCAGTTTCCACGGGGCCGTAGTGCTTCTTGTCCCACACCCAGGGTATCTGCACGTTGCGGCTCTTGTACCAATGGCCGAACATGCTTGCGCTGAGTTCGTCGTACACCTTGCGCGGTATCCATTTTTCAAGCTTGGGGTAGGCCCAGAGGAAGTAGGCCATCTGCAGCAGCGTCTGGTCCTGGCTTAAGAATTCCTCCTCGTTCTCGTTTATCATGGCGATGTAGTAGCCCACGCCCCAGTGTATCATTTTGACGACGTCGGGCGCGTCCTTTGCGGGCGGCGGCACTATCTGGTAATAAAGGCGCGTCCTCTCCAGCATTTCGGGTCCGGCCTTGTTCTCTTTTTTAAAGGGGAAGTCATCGGCCATGATGCGCGCCTTGTCGGCGTCCCAGTCTATCTGGCGCGG
>JAVBSZ010000179.1:0-4076 GCA_031556415.1 Opitutales bacterium
TCCGTGAAGGATTTTAGCGCGGCGCAGAATGTCTGAGCTTCCAAGAGGCGCGGAAGTTTTCCACGTAATGGCCAAGCCCGCCGGGCCGCGCTGCAACCTTGACTGCGCCTACTGCTTTTACAAGGACAAGCCGCATTCCGCAGGCGCGCGCGCAATGGATTTTGCCGCGCTTGAAGCCTTCGTCTCAAAATACATTGCGGAGAATTCCGCTCCTGAAATCAGCTTCGGCTGGCAGGGCGGGGAGCCGCTTATTGCGGGTCTCGATTTTTTCAAAGAGGCCGTGAGGCTGCAAAAAAAATACGCGCGCGGGAAGAAAATAGCGAACTGCCTCCAGACGAACGCCACGCTTTTGGACGACGCCTTCTGCGCGTTTTTCAGGGAGGAAAATTTCCTGCTCGGCATAAGCCTCGACGGCCCTGCGCATCTGCACGACCCGAACAGGTCGGTCTCCCACAAAGACGTTTTAAACGGCATAAAGCTCTGCCAGAAATGGGGCGTGGATTTCAATGCGCTGTGCACGGTCAATTCTCTCAACGTCAAAAGCCCGCGCGAAATTTACAAATACTTCAGAGGACTCGGCCTTAGCCACGTCCAGTTTATCCCCATAGTGGAGCTCGACTCCGTGCGAGGCGCCTCCTGCGAACGTTTTGAAGAAGTTTCAATCCCGCATAAAGGCGATGGCGCGCGGCGCGCGGAGCTTTCAAAACATTCCCCAAGCGCGGAGGAATTTGGAGACTTTCTCATTTCCATATTCAAACTCTGGTGCCCGAAAGACATCGCAAAATTCAGCGTTATGAATTTTGACGACCTCATCCTCAAGGCCCTGCGCGGCGCGGACGCCTTCTGCGCGCACGCCAAGAGTTGCGGCAGGGCGCTGGCGCTCGAACAGGATGGCCGCGCGTATTCCTGCGACCATTTTGTGCAGGGAAATTTCCTGCTCGGCAACATTGCGGAAAACTCTTTTGAAGGGATGCTTTCAGGCGAAAGGCAGAGTGCTTTTGCGCAGTCCAAAAGCGGAAGGCTTTCCTTGCGCTGCAAAAAATGCGCCTTTCTGAAATACTGCAACGGAGACTGCCCCAAGCGCAGGCTGGACTATTACGACGCCGGAGACTACCCGACGAGCGCCCTTTGCGCAGGGCTAAAAAAATTCTTCGCCCACGCCGTGCCGAAAGCGGAGGAAATCTCCCGCCTTGCAAAATCAGGCATGCGCCCCGATGAGATTTCCGAACACCTGAAATAGCTTGTCCATGCAGGCGTTTTGGTTATATTGCGGATATATAACAAACTTAAAACAAGGGCTAATGTTATGAAAAAACTTCTTTCCGCATCATTCATCTATGTCGCCATTGCGTGTTCGCTTCTCGCCGTGGGAATAAACCTGCAGGGGATTCCTCAGCTCCCGAAGCCCGCGCAGGAATTCATAGCAAAAAACTTTCCAAACGAAGCCTTTTTGCGCGGCAAGATAGAGGTGAAGGGCGAATCTGTGAAGGAGTACGAGGTGGTTTTTGGGAGCGGCCTTGAAATAGAGTTCGACGCGGCCGGAAACTGGAAGGAAATTGAAAGCAAAACTTTGGGTATTAACCCGCTTGCAATTTCTGAAAAGCTGGCGGCCGTCATAAGCCAAAAGCGCCCCAACGCCAAGATAACCTCCGTATCAAGGGAAAAAGGCGGCTACGAGGTGGAACTGGACGGCGGTGCGGAGTTCAAGTTTGACGCCGAGTTCAACCTGCTCGGAATAGATGATTAAAGCGTATGCGCTCCAGAGCGGGGAACGGGTATTTTTAAAGCAAAAAAGCGCGCGGAGTATTTCCGCGCGTTTTCTGTTTATGCGTTTTAATTGCCTTTAAAACCAGCCTTCGCGCATGGGGCGGCTGACGAGGGCGTCGGCTGCGGGGTTGTTCTCGCAGCGCATTTTTTCCGCGTTCCATACTATGTCCGTGCGCGTCTGCAGCGATAGGTTGCCGAGCTGCACCACTTCCGTGAGCTTGCCCGCGCTCTCGAAATCTGACGACGCTTTTTCCTCGCCGCGCACCGCGCGCACGAAATTCAGATAGTGGTTGCCGCCCTCGTAGCGCGTTTGGGCTTTTGGCAAATTTCCCTTCACGTCGGCCCACAGCGTTTTTGGCAGGAGCACGGGCGCGCCGCCCAGGTGCATTGTGGGGACGAATATCACGCCCCTGTCGCCCATTATGAACTGGCCGTTGTCCGGCAGATGCTTGTGGCCGCGGCCGGTGTCGGTGTATTCCTTGGGGAGTTTGGGCAGGTAGCCTTCGTCATATTCCGCGTCGCGGTACTGCGCGGGGACGACGCCGCTGTGCCAGGTCAGCTTTACGGGAACGCCCTGTGCGCCCGTGTCAAAATAATATTCCACGACGTCCTGAGGGGCGGTGCAGATTTTTGACCTGTTGCGCTGGCGCGATTTCACGAGGCTCGGTATGTCGAGGCCTAGCGCATGCATGGGGATGTCGAGCATGTGGCAGCCTATGTCGCCCAGCGAGCCGCTGCCGTACTTCCACCAGCTGCGCCAGCCGGCGGGGACGATGAGCGGGCGGTAGGGCTCCGCCGGCAGGACGTTCTGCCACAAGTCCCAATCCAGAGTTTTTGGGGCGTCTTCGGGTGAAGGCCAGTCCACAACGCCGTTGGATTTTATCCCGCGTATGGGCCTGTCCGTCCAAAGCACTACTTCGCTGACAGTGCCGATGAGCCCCGCGTCAATCCACTCTTTGCAGATGTGTATGCCGTCCTTCGAATGGCTCTGGTTGCCCATCTGCGTTGCCACCTTCCTCTCGGCGGCGGTTTTGCAGAGGCTGCGGATTTGGGAGATTGTGTGGCAGAGCGGTTTTTCCACATAGACGGGCAGGCCGTGCGATATCGCGCACATGGCCGCGGCGTAGTGCGAGATGTCGGGCGTGCTGATGACGACGGCGTCAAAATTTTTCGCCTCCTTGTCGAACATCACGCGATAGTCTTTGTAGATATTCTGCCCGTTGAAATGTTTTTTGATGTCTTCGGCGCTGCGGTATTCGTGCACGTCGCAGAAGGCGGAAATTTTCTGGCCGACGTTCGCAAAGCAGTCCATGTTCACGCCGCCCCTGCCGCCGCAGCCTATGATGGCGAGGCGCAGGGCGTTCCTGTCCTCCAGGTTCTTGTCGAACTTGACGTCAACAACCATCTTCTTGGGTTTGAGGCGCTCGTCGTCGTCCTGCGCGAGGAGCCTTGCTCCCGCGAGCGCGCCGCCGCCCATAATCGCGAAGTTCTTGATGAATTTTCTTCTGTCTACTTTGTTGTTCATATTTTTTCCTTCCCTAAATTCATTTCACTTTGCGCGGGTGTGCGCGGACGAATTCCACGCATTTCTTGACGGCGGGCAGGGGGTCTTCCTTGTCGTGCTCGTATTCCACTATATAGTAGCCGTCGTAGCCCTGGCTGTCCAGCTCCGCGAAAACCTCGTCAAAATTTATGACGCCCGTGCCGTACGGAACGCATCGGCTCTTGGGGTTGTCCGGCGTGTCGTTGTCCTTCAAATGCACGCATAGTATCCTGCCTCGCACCATCTTCATGCACGCAAGCACATTGTAGCCCGAGCGCGTCCAATGCCCCTGGTCGGGGACGATGAGGATATTGTCCAAGCCTGCGGCGGCCTCGAGTATCATCGAAGGGTGGTAGAAATCGCTGTAAGGGTCCGTCTTTCCATGATGATGGACTCCGGTGCGGATTTTCGTCTCACCAGCGTACTTGTTGTAGATTTTCAAGGCGGCCTTGTTCTTGGGCTCTATGACGAGCTCCCTGATGTCGAACTCGTCGCAGAATTCGTAGGCCTTTCTGATTCCGTCCTCGTCCTCCTCGCTGACGGGGCCGTAGCTGACTATTTTGAATTTTTTTTCGCGCAGCATTTTCTTTGCGGCGTCTTTTATTTCCTTTGACGACTTGTGCCCGAAGCCTTCCTTGCCGCCCTTGCGGAAGCGCTGGCCGCTGTAGCACTGCAGTTCGTAGACGCCTATTGTTGCGAGCATGTCCATCGTCTCTTCAAGGCTGAAGTGGCGGAAGTCAAAAGTCTGAACGGCGAGCTTGCGCGG
>JAVBSZ010000233.1:0-3423 GCA_031556415.1 Opitutales bacterium
ATTATGCAATGGCAGCCGAAATATTCAAGTTTAAACAGGTAGATACTTCATCCTGTCTCATCCTTTAAATGTGTAAAATCAATTAGTTATATCTCCAGAGTGGAATTGTGAGGAATCTTTGAGGGAAGCGGAAATCTTGAGGGCGCCATCGCGTACGTCCGTCAAAAATATTTTTTAAAAATAAAAGAAAAGCTTGACGAAAGACGGGCACCCCCTAAATTAGCCCACTTTTCTTTAAGTAATGAAAACGACAATAACCAAGATAGATGAGCAGCAGAGGCAGTGGTACGTGGTCGATGCAACAGACCAGGTTCTCGGCCGCCTCGCCGTTAAAATAGCCAACGTGCTTCGCGGCCGCCATAAGCCGACTTTTTCCGCCCACATTGACGGCGGAGACCATATCATCGTCATCAATGCGGAGAAAATCCGCGTGACGGGCAAGAAGGAAGAGCAGAAGGAATACATGTTCTTCAGCGGATGGATGGGCGGCGAAAAATACGTCAAGCTTTCCGACTTCCGCGCGCGCAAGCCCCAGTTCATAATCGAGCACGCCGTCAAGGGCATGCTTCCCGACAACAAGCTTGCCGATGCAATCATCACCAAACTGCACGTGTACAAGGGCGCAGAGCACCCGCACGCCGCGCAGCAGCCCAAGCCCTTTAACTTCTAATCATACAACACATGAGCGATAAAGAAATCTTTGTTTCCGTCGGCCGCCGCAAAACCGCGGTCGCGCGCGTTCGCCTCTGCAAAGGCACGGGCAAGCTCAACGTCAACGGCAAGCCCCTTGCCGACTACTGCAAGACCGAGCAGCTCAACACCATGGCAACCCGCCCCCTAGCGACTGTGGACATGGCGACCTCGGTTGACGCTGAAATCATCGTCAACGGCGGCGGCCCCTACGGCCAGGCCGGCGCAATCAGCCACGGCTTCGCCCGCGCGCTGGAAAAAATGGACGCCGAGCTCCGCGTTCCCCTCAAGAAGGAAGGCCTCATCACTCGCGACGGACGCTCCAAGGAACGTAAGAAGTCCGGTCAGCCGGGCGCACGCAAGCGCTTCCAGTTCTCCAAACGCTAATTGGCGAATGCTTTTGGCGGGTAACTCCGCTAAAAAAGCTCCTAAGACTGCTCACGTACTACTTGTACGCCACGCACCCTTAGGAGCTTTTTTATGCTCGTTCTCCATCCAAAATCATTACGCCAATTCCGGCGGGCGCTTTTGGCGCAGGAGTTCGTTACTTCAAAAAACTGCGACCCTCGCGTATATTCAATACGCCACGGCCCGCAGTTTTTTTTGCGCCTGCTCCTGCATCCAAAATCACGCCGCCAAAATGCAACGAACTCTTTTTCGCAGCCTAGCTGCGTGAAAAATAGGAGCCCAGACTGCTCGCGTACTACTTGTACGCCGCGCACCCTTAGGAGTTTTTTATTTCCGCATTTGCGAATTCAAAAGGCGGGTTGAAAAAATATTTTTTTGCGTCCGGAGTCGAAAAACCGCGGTCTATATTTGCTGATACGCCACTTATGCGCATTTTGCAGGGAGTTCGCCGCGCCGCGCCGGAGCGTCTTCAAGATATTTTATTGACATTGCCAAAGCTAAAAAGAGACGATAAAAGGATTGAAAATTCTCCGTATCGCGCCCGCAGCGCGGCGTGGGAGTCCAAAAACATCACGGAAAAACAATGAACATAAATTTTATATTCAGCATTTTCGCCCCCAAGGACAAAAAGTTCGTCCCCCTTTTCAGCGACGCGGCGCAGACGCTTCTGACCGCCTCCAAGCACCTCCAGGACCTCTTCGGCACCACGGACGATGCCAGGCGCGCGGAAATCACCGCCCTGATAAAGCAGCAGGAGCTCAAGGGCGACAAGACCACCTCCGTTCTCCACAAGGCTCTTTACGAAACCTTCATCACCCCCTTTGACCGCGAGGACATAGACATCCTCACGGACAAGATTGACGACTGCCTTGACTCCGTCAACAAGGTGGCCCTGAAAGTCTCCCTCTATAAGCCCAGGTGCAACACCGACAGCGCCGTGGCCATGGTGGGCATAGTGCAGAAGGCCGCCCAGGAGGTGTTTGACGCCATGAAGGAATTCTCCCAGATGAAGAGGCTTAACAAGAGCCTGCGCATACACTACAAGGAAATAAAGAAGCTCGAGGAGGCCGGAGACATCGTCTACGAGAAGGCCATACTCAGGCTCTTTTCCGAGGAAACCGACACGGTTGAGCTCATCAAGCAGAAGGAGATAATCACGGAGCTTGAGAAGACGGTCAACCGCTTCAACCAGATAGGCAAAACAATCAAAACCATACTCATCAAGTATGCCTGACGCGCAAATAATGCTCCTGATAGGGGTCGTGGCGCTCGCGATAGTGTTCGACTTCATCAACGGCTTTCACGACGCGGCGAACTCCATTGCCACCATCGTCACCACGCGCGTGCTCACGCCGTTTCAGGCCGTCCTTTGGGCAGCCTTCTTCAACTTCGTGGCCTACTTCGTGGCCAAGTACGTCTTCGGGGAATTCGGCATTGCCGACACCGTCTCAAAGGTGGTGCTTTGGGAGTTCGTCACGCTGCCCATAATAATTGCGGGGCTGATAGCCGCAATAAGCTGGAACCTGCTGACATGGTGGCTTGGGATACCCTCGTCATCCTCGCACACGCTCATAGGCGGCTTTGCCGGCGCGGCGATTGCGGGCGCTGGCATAAAATCCATCCACGCGATGGTGATAATAAAAATCGCCTCCTTCATAATACTCGCACCTCTCATAGGCATGGTTGTGGCGGCGGTTATAACCACGCTCATACTCTGGATATTCAAAAACGTCCACCACCGCAAGGCGGAGAACATAATCAAGAAGCTGCAGCTTGTCTCCTCCGGTCTTTTCAGCCTCGGCCACGGTTTGAATGACTCGCAGAAGGTCATGGGCATAATAGCCACCGCGCTCATAGTTTCAGGGGACATCCAGTCCGTAAAGGACATGCCGGACTGGGTTCCGCTCACCTGCTTTTCCGCAATCGCGTTGGGTACTATGATGGGCGGCTGGCGCATAGTGAAGACTATGGGTTCCAAGATTACGAAGGTTTCCGCGCTCGAAGGCGTGGGGGCCGAAACCGCCGGCGCCGTAACGCTTTTCATCACGGAGATTTTGAAAATCCCCGTGAGCACGACGCACACTATAACCGGCGCCATCATGGGCGTTGGCGCGGTCAAGCGCGTATCGGCGGTGCGCTGGGGCGTGACGATAAGCCTGCTCTGGGCGTGGATACTCACCATACCTATCAGCGCCGCCCTCGGCGCGCTGATATATTTCTTCATCAGGATCGTTTTCTAGCCGGAAAGTGCGTGTTTAATACGCATAAAAGCACTAACCTTATTTGCTTTTTTTGGTGAAATTGTGCTCAAATGGCAGCTCGATT
>JAVBSZ010000238.1:0-8271 GCA_031556415.1 Opitutales bacterium
GCTTTGCATCGCTTAGGCTTCGCCCGGACAATTCTTGCCGATTGCATGCGCAATGCGGCTGCCTTTTTTTGATTTTAAATTTATTTAACGCTCGCGCTGAAAGCGCGTCTTGCGGCTCACCGCTTTAGCGGCATAAGAAAAGGAAACTTTGTATGCCCTCTTTTTGGCGACACGATTGGATGAAAAGGCAGGCGCGAGAAAAGCTGCTTGCTATGATTAGGCGCAGTGATTTTCGATGCAGAAGCAGGCGCAAAAAAATTCCACGTTGGGAGTGTACGGAGTAGTACATGACCTGTGTGGAATTTTTTTGCAACGAACTTCTGCGCGAAAAGCGCTCGCCTAATCCACGAGGAGGACGAGGTCGTTCTTGACCCCCTTCATAGTCCCGTAGTCGGCGACAATTTTTGCCTTGCGGGTGCCGAGTTCGAATTCCTCGCCGAGGGTGTAGGGCTTGTCTTTGAAGGTGATTTTGCGGAGCTTTTCGACGGAGTCCTTTTCGTCGAGGATTTCGAGGAGCACGTGGCGGCCTTTCTTGATGTCGCCAAAGACGCTCACGTCAACCTGGAATGATTCGGCGCCGAGCTTCTTTATCTGCATGTAGGGAAGACGGCCGTCCTTTTCCTTGAAAGCTAGGCGCGCGGCGTACGAAGGCTCCTTGGCGTAGAGCCCGTCGAGAACGCATTCGCTCTGCATGATGAACTTGGTTTTGCCCTCGAGGAGGAGCTCAAAGCCGCTCTTGCCGCCGCGCTTGTTGAGCGGTTTTGCGGCGGAGATTATTGACATGAGGCCGCCGCTTGAAAGCACTTCGGAATCCGTCATGACGATTACGGCCTGCCCCATGCCGACCTGGTCTCCCGTGATGGGCTCAAACACGAGGTTGCCAAAATCCACCTTGCAGTTTTTGAAATCGAACATCGTGGTTCTATCTTCCACGCCCACGCCGAGGCGGAGGGTTTTCTTTATGGAAATCTTTTTGCCTTCGGCGTTGAGGTTGCCGCTGGTGCCTGTGCTCATGCCGAAAATGGCGATGTCAACGTCGCACCTGAGTGTCTTGGCGGCGCGCACTATCACGTTGTCGCGCACGCCGGGTTTTCCGGGCAGGACGGCGGGGTCGTCCCCGTGCAGGTTGTTCGTCCATTCGCAGGTGCTCCAGACCAGTTCCTTGGGGCCGCTGGGCTGGCCGCAGATGTAGGTTATGGCGTCCGCCCTGCAAAGGAGGGCCAGGAGGGGGATGAGGGTCAGGGTTATTTTTTTCATAAAAGCAGAACTAAAAGATTTCTAGGACGAGGTCGTTCTCATTGCGCCCGTCCTTGTCGGCGGCGGCGAGTTTCAGCAGGCCCTGGGTTTCTCCGATATCGAAGCGCTCGCCAAGCTTCACGCTCTTGCGGTTGACCGTGTACGAGAGCATCTCCGCGCTGGATTTCCTGCCTGCGGCAAGCGCGAGCGGATAGACGCCCTTTTTCGCCTTCGATATTTTCAGGGAAAATTTGCACGCGTCCAGACTCCCCTCGCCCATGGCGAAGACGGGGATGCTTCCGCCGCTCTCCTCGAACTGGAATTCAAAGGATATCCTCTCCGAGAACTCCTTGTACTGCGGGTCGGGCAGGACTATCCCCGCAACGTTCATGGAACTTTTCCCCTTCATAAAAATGCGCACGCCGCCGCGCTGGGGAGCGGAGGCGAAGTTGCCGGCCTTCAGCGCGGTGGTGAGGCTGCCGCCTATGTTCATTTCGGAATCTATGAGGCGCACGCCGGCGGTGCCGAGCTCGTCCACCTGGTCGCGGCTTTCAAGGTCCAGACTGCCGCCTATGACGGCCTTGCCGGAGTTGAACTCTATGAAGCTGTCGCCCATCAGCACAAGGCGTATGCTCAGGTTCTTGCGCGTCTCAAGCTTTTTGCCCTTGTCAAACCTGACCTCGTTGATGGTCTCAAGCTTGAACGTGGACGCCTTCACGTCGGTGTCCACCCTGACGCGATAGCGGTTGCGTATGACGATGTCGTCGCCCGCGCGCGGCGGGGTTGGCGACATCTTGGCCTGCCCGTACGAGGCGTAGGCGTCTGTCGTCCACTGAAGCTTGCTGTACACGGCGTCGACGACGTCGAAAACGTCCCTCTTGGGCTCGCCGCAGATGAAGGTCAGCGCGTTTGCCGAAAAAGCGCAAAAAAAGCAGAGCGATATGAATGAAAGTTTCTTCATGTGTTTCAACGGCAAGCGCGCCGCGAATGCGGAGAATTCGACACGTTTCCCGTGCGCCTGTCTGGTGAAACTGTCAAAAAAATGGAGCCGCTTGTCAAATATAAAGCTCCCCGCACAGAGCACATACGGTTTGATATGCCGTAAATTTGATTTGGCTCAATGGCATGAAGAACGCTTCTTTTGGCTCAACAGGTTTGGATGAAGAACGAGGCTTTTCTTGCGAGTTCTCCCAATTTCCCGCCGGTTTTGGCGTAAAACACCGCTATCCTAATATTTGGCTCAATGATTGAATTCGCAACTTGGTTTGCTGCGCAAATCCGCGTTGTCTCACCACTCGCTTGCGCTCGGGCAAAATGCTACGCATTTTGTTCCCCCGCCGCCTGCGCGGCGTGGTTTGGATGGAGAACGAGTATTGAAAAACCGCAGGGATGCGTAGCGTACAAGTAGTACGTGAGCAGTCCTGCGGTTTTTCAAGCGGAGTTATCCGCCAAAAGCATTCGCCAAAACCAGGAAGAGCGGAATCAAGAGCGCCGTGAATATCCCCGCAAGCACAATGACGAGCGCGCCGAAGGCCCCCTGCGCGGGATTCTGCTCCAAACATTTCGCCGTGCCGATGACGTGGCTTGTGGAGCCTAGCGAGAGGCCGATTGCGGCGTCGCTGCGCACGCCGAAAGCCCTGAGGAGCCTGTGGCCTATGGCCGCGCCGAAGGTTCCGGTTATCACGACCGCGCAGAGCGTGACGGGCAGGATGCCATCGCAATGCTTGGATATTTCGAGCGCGACGGGCGTGGTCACGGATTTTGGCAGAAGCGAGACGGCTATCTCGCGCTCCAAACCGAAGAGCAGCGCGAAGAGGTACACGCCGACGACGCTTGAAACGCCGCCCGCAATCACGGAGGCGAGTATCGCAGCGGCGTAGTTTTTCACGAGGCCCCAATAGTTGTAAAGCGGGTAGGCAAGCGCAACCGTGGCGGGCGCTAGCAGCCAGACCATGGGCGCGGTTCCCTTGGCGTAGGTCTCGTAAGAAAGCGGCGTAGTTTCGATTAAAATTATCACGAATGCTGCGGAGAGCACCAGCGGCGGAAGGATTTTTACGAAGCGCAATTTTGCAAGGCGCCTGGAAAGCCAAAACAAGGCCAGCGTAAGCGCTATGCAGATAACGCAAACCGATATGTCTTCAATGCCCATCTTCGGCCTCCGCGTTTGAAGGGGATTCTTTTTTCACGCGCACGAAGCGCTCCGCCGCAAAGCCCGAACACAGCAGCGTCAGAAGCAGACTTAAAAAGACGGCGCAGAAAATCTGGAGGCCCTTTTCCCTGAGCATGTCGCCGTACGCCATCACGCCCACGAGTATGGGCACGAAAAGCACGACCATGTTTGAGAGGATGAACTTGCACGCCTCCTCCACCAGGCCCACGGGCACAAGCTTCAGCCTCATGCAGGCGAAGAGCGCCATCATGCCAAGCAGCGGCGCTGGAAATGGGATGCGCAGAAAACTCAACAGCTCCGCCGCCGCAAGCGAGAATGCGCAGAGTATGAGAAAGCCTGTCAGTATCCTGAAAACCATTTTTTTATGAACGTATTAAATACGTCCGCGCGGAAATTATTCAAGAACCGAGACGCAAAAAAAACGTCCTCAAATCCGAGGACGTTTTGCAAAATATTTTTCAATACTAGGCCATGTTCATGAGTATCGTCGAAATGCCGAGGACTATCAGCCCCGCCCAGAGCACTCCCTTGGTCTTGGACGTGGTGCCCTTCCATTCGCCGATGAGCAGGCCGATGACGCCCGCAAAAATTATGACGCATGCCATGAGTATCGCCCAGCTTGCGAACTGGAACGCCTCGGGAAGTTTGGTCCTGGCCATTCCGTAGAGGAAGAACTGGCAGTACCAGAGGAAGCTGCCCAGCGCGCAGAGCACCGTAAACAGAAGGTTCTTTGACATGCCCGCCGTTTTGAAGTCCGCATTGGCGCCGCCCTTGTAGCAGAGAAAGAAGCACCATGCAAAATTGACTATGAAGCCGCCCAGCAGCGTCACAATCAGGATGGCGCTGTTCTGAAAAAGCGTGGCGGTTTCATGGGTGATTCCCATATTGTCCACCGCGACCACCCTTGCGGCCTCCGCTATCGGCTTGCCGTAGTCTATGGATATGGCCATGCCGGAACTCATCACGCCCGCGAATATCGCGACGGCAAAACCCTTCACAAGGCTGAATTCGTTCTTCGCGCCACCCTCTTCGTGGGACGCCGCCGCAAGCTTTGCGTCCTTCTCCTTGAGCATGCCCGCAAATCCGTTTATGCCTATGCCGATTGCGCAGAGCGCGACGCCGCCGAGGACGGTCATCCCGCTTGCGCTCGTCGCCGTCTCCATGAAGTTCTCAGCCTTGAAGAACGGTATGAGCGTGCCCACTATGGAGCAGAAACCGAGGGCGACAGCGGTGCCCAAACCTATGCCCAGATAGCGCATTGAAAGCCCGAATGTAAGCCCGCCCACGCCCCACATGGCGCCGAAGAGGAAGGTCATAAAAAGCACCCTGCTTTCAACCTGGCCTATGGCCTCCCAGCAGCTGGGCATCGCGATTGAGGCAATCACCATCGGGGAGACTATCAGCGCAAACACGCTGTAAAAAATCCACATCAGCTCCCAGCGCCATTTGACAAATTTAAGCGGAGTGTAGAACGCAGCGGACACGAAGCCTGCCAGCGCGAAAAGAATTATCCCTACGAACGATTCCATATTTCTTCCTTTTGATTTTTATAAAAAACAATCCTCCCCCGCTTTACAGGGCGCAAAAGCGCGCCATCCGGCGGGGAAGGATTCAGAATTCTAGCGCTTTGAAAGCACGTCTTTTTCGTACTTCTTTATGCCGCCTATCATCTTCATGCCGCTGGGCACGTTGGTGCGCTCGCAAAGTTCGTCCCAAACTGCGGCGACGGGCATGGTCTTGGCCTCTTCCATGAGGGCTAGGCGCGTGCCGTAGTCTGCGGCGTCTTCCGCGGCGCGCATCTGCTTGACGGGGTCAAGCAATGCGGCAAGCAGGCACTTGCGCGCGGAGCGCATGCCGATTGCCCAGGCGGCGATACGGTTGATGCTGGCGTCAAAGAAGTCCATGCCTATGTGCACGCGGTCAACCGCGTTGCAGCGGATTATTTCCTGCATGATGGCGCTTGTGGCGTCGTCAAAAAGCACGACATGGTCGCTGTCCCAGCGCACCCCGCGCGAAACGTGCAGGAGGATTTCCGGAACGTAGAGGAGCATGGAGGAAAGCTTGTCGGCAATGCCTTCCGTCGGGTGGAAGTGGCCGGCGTCTAGCGTCAGAAGCTTCTGGTTCTTGACGGCGTAGCCCATGAAGAACTCGTGAGAGCCCACGACGTAGCTTTCGGAGCCTATGCCGAAGAGCTTGCATTCCACGGCGTCGCGGTTGCACTTCTGGTCTATCTTCACCTTGAAGATTGCGTCCAAAGATTCTTCCATGCGCTCGCGCGGGGCTAGGCGGTCCGCCGGGATGTCCTTCATGCCGTCGGGCATCCAGAAATTCGTGATGACGGTGTTCTTCAGTTCCTTGCCGATTTTTTCGGCGATCTGGCGGCAGAGTATGCCGTGCTCTATCCAGAATTTGCGGATTTTCTTGTCCTTGTGCGAGAGCGTGAAGCCGTCTGCGGAAAGCGCGTGCGAGAAGTACGAGGGGTTGAAATCCATGCCCATCTTGCGCGATTTGCACCACTGCGTCCAACCCTTGAAGTTGTCGTACGAAATTTCGTTGCGGTCAACCTTCTTGCCGCCGAACTCGCCGTAAAGGGCGTGGAGGTTGAGCCTGATTGCGCCCGGGATGTACTTGGAAGCCTCGTCGATGTCCGCACGAAGCTCGTCAACATTCCTAGCCTTACCCATGTAGTTGCCCGTGGCCTGTATTCCGCCCGTGAGCTCTCCGCCTGCATTCTCAAAGCCGGTGACGTCGTCGCCCTGCCAGCAGTGCATGGAAAGCGGAATCTGAGAGACCGCCTTTAAAACTTTTTCCGTATCTATGCCGTACTCGGCATACTTCTTCTTAGCTGATTGATAAACGTTTGACATAGTGTTAAATATCTTGGCTTTGTTTGGAATTGTTTGCAAGCACTATTTCAAACGCGCGGAAAGGGTTTGAGGCCCAAACGCCTTTAACCTTTTTTCAGACAGGCTTGCGCCGCCGCGTACACGGCCTCCAACCCCGCCTCTTTTGAAACTTCGGCGAGGTTCTTAAGCGCGGGAAGGAAATATTTTTCGTACTCCTTCTTGCCCTTCTTTTGCGAAAGAAAGCCGTAAGCCCCGAGGGCCTGCATTAGGCGTTCGGCGGCGCAGAGGCGGAAAATTTCCAGCGCTGCGGGCTTGTCGAGGCCGTAGGCGGGCCTAGTGGCCGCGTAATAATAGTCAAAAAACAGGGTCTTGAACGCGCGCGGAATTTCCACGTAGGGGTCGTAAATCAGCGAAGCAACATCATACCACGGCACGCCCAAGCGCATCCCCTGAAAGTCTATGAAGTAGGTTTTGAGCCGCCCCTTCTCCTCCAGCACCATCACGTTTTGGGACTGAAAATCCCTGTGCAGAAGCACGCAGCGCTGCGCGAGGAGCGCCTTTGAAATCCTGTCAAAATCCGCGGAAATCTCCGGCACGTGCAGGCCGAAGCGGCCTATCAGGCAGTTTTCCAGGAAGTAGCCCTGCTCCCACGCGTAGAGCTCGGCGTCAAAGTGCGGCATGGTTTCAACGGGGCAGTCCGCGAATTTTTTGCTGGCGTGCAGGTGCAGGGCGGCCAGATTTGAGAGCGCGTCAAAGTAAAGCTCCGCAAAATTCGCGTCCGCTCTTTTGAAGGCGCCAAGGTCTTTGAAGCCCGCGCTCTGCATGATCATGAGGCCATCGCCCTCGTCGTGAAAATACACCTTCGGCACCCTGACGCCGCAGGAGGATAGGAACTCGGAAATGCGCGCGTAGAGGCGGTTTTCCTCGCGCTCAGAAGTGTAAAAGCAGGCCACGCAGTCCCCCAATTTCGCGTCTTTAAAGCGGACGAAGCTGCGCGCGGAACCGCCCTTGGCGATTGGCATGAGCGAGTGCTCCAGCGGCATGAAGCCCGCCGCGATAAGCGTCTTTTCCGCCGAACCGCCTTCAGTCGCCATTTTTAGAAAGCCTTTCGTATTCTTTGATTGTGCCGATGTCGCTCCAAAGCCCGCCGTCCTCAAAGTACGCGGCGAGGGAGTTTTCATCTTCGCCTAGCAATTTTAAAAACACGTCAACGGACGAAAATTTGCTTTCGCGATAATCCGCGCAGGCCTTTAAATATTTTTCGTTGGCAATGAAGACGCCCGCGAACTGCGCAAGCTTGCCATAAGCCGCCCCGCGCGTGAAGCGCAGGTCAACCACGTTGCCGCCCCGCACGGACACGTTTTTGTTGTCGCCTTCGCTTCTGAGCATGAGGGCGGCGGCGCAGTCTCCACGCTTCAATGAAGCGGAGGCGAACCCTCCCAAATCCCCGTCAAAAAAGATGTCGCCATTGTAGACTATAAGCGGCTTTGAGGGGTCTATGAGGTTCAGGATATTCTTCACGCCGCCTCCGGTGTCGAGCAGCGTTTCCTCGTGCGCAAAAATTATTTTTTTTCCGCGGTACGCGCCGTCTTTGAAGTGTTCGGTGTATTTTTCCGCAAGGTGGTGCGTGTTGACTATGAAGCGCTCCACGCCGCAGTCTATCAGGGAGTCGAAAATTATTTCCATCAGCGGGCGGCCGCGCACGGGCAGCAGGGGCTTTGGAAGGGCGTCGGTAAGGGGGCGCAGACGTGTGCCCAACCCCGCGCCGAGGACGAACGCCGTTTCGATTTTCTCCATGCGCAGAATAAATACCCAGCAAAGTTTTTTTTCAAACAGTATTTGCGTTTTTTTTGGGGCCGCACAGCTATGATATTGACAGGCCGGGGCAATTCCCTAACTTAGGCGGGTTTAAAAGTACAGAGGCAAATAAATGATAACCTTCATTCAGAACATTCTTCAAAAGCACCACAAGTACGTCTTCTCGGTCCTGCTCGTGGTGATAATAATAGCTTTCGTCTT
>JAVBSZ010000146.1:0-3680 GCA_031556415.1 Opitutales bacterium
ATACAGCGCCACCACAGCTGCACGCACATCCTGCACTACGCGCTACGTCAGGTGCTCGGCTTCCACGTGCGCCAGGCGGGTTCGTACGTCGACGAAACGCGCATGAGGTTTGACTACTCCCACTTTGAGGCCCCCACGCCGGAGCAGCTCTACAAGATAGAGCGCATAGCCAACAAGAAGGTGCTGGAAAATTCCGCCGTGAAGTGGAAGGAAGTCCCCTTCGGCGAGGTTCCGGAAAACACGATAGCCTTCTTCGGCGAAAAGTACGGCGCCGTCGTCAGGGTTGTTGAGATGGGGGATTTTTCCTCCGAACTCTGCGGCGGCACGCATGTCTCGCGCACCGGCGACATCGGGCTTATCAAGATTCTTTCCGACGGCGCCATAGCCGCGGGGGTTCGCAGGATAGAGGTTGTAGCGGGCATGGAGGCCATCAAGTTCGTAAACGAACTTCAGGCGACGATGGCGAACGTGGCGCGCAAGCTCTCTTGCAAGGCCGAGGACGCGGGCGAGAGGCTTGAGAAGCTTTTGGACGCCAAGGGCCAGCTTGAAAAGGAGCTCAAGGTTTTCAAAAAGGAGAGCGCGGGCAAGGTTGCGCAGGAGATGGCTAAATCCGTCGTCGTCAAAGACGGCATAGACTGGATTGTGAAAATCGTCTCCGCCGCCAACACCAACGAGATGCGCGCCATAGCAGTGGACATCGCAAGCCACGCGCCTGAATGCGTCGTGGTGCTGGGTGCCGATTTGGGCGGGGGCAAGGCGGGAGTCGTCGCGCTCTGCTCTCACGCGGCGGTATCGTCGGGCGTCAGGGCCGGAGATATAGTGAAGGACCTCACCTCAAAGCTCGGCGGCAAGGGCGGCGGCAAGCCGGACTTCGCAATGGGCGGCGGCTCTGCGGAAAATCTTGAAAAAGTTTTTTCCGACCTGATGAGAGACTAAGACTATAAGCTTATTTTTTAACGGCATCTTTATTGATGCCGTTTTTTTTGCCTAGACCAAGTACGGTTTAAATGCGGACAAAGGAAATGAGGTTCATATACTGCTAAAAATCTTCATTTGGCGCAATGGATTTGAGAATACGGCGCGGAAACTTTTATTTTACGGGCGGAAGCGTATTATTAATCCAAGGGATCGGCTCACCGCGAAGCGGTTGCCGTAAGGGCTTTGCCCTTCGATGGATGGCGCTCCTAAGCGCCTACGTGCGCGGTCGTAAAATAAAAGTACCACAGCCGGAGCTCAAAGGCATTTGCCAAATGGCCGCAGTTAAACCGTACTTGGTCTATAAATTACGAACTTGCCACGGAAGCGATGAATCTGTAAATTTGAAACATGAATAAATCTATCATCTGTTTGCTGTCGTTTTTCTGCGCGTGTTTTTCATCCGCGCGCGCCGCGGAAAATAAAGGCGGCGCGCTTGAAATATCCACGGACTTCCCTGGCGGAAACGCGATCATAGAGAAAGTATCCGACGGCGAAGTGCGGCTGCATCAGGATATGCGCAACACGAGCGGCTGGTGGTTCTACTGGAACTTCAAAGTGAAGAACGCGGGCGGCAAAAAGACGGAGTACAAATTCTCAAAAATCGGGAAAAGCAGGCGCGTACCCATGGACGCGTACGGCCCCGCCTGCAGCCTCGACGGCGGCAAAACCTGGAACTGGCTGGGTTTGGAAAGCATAACAGAGGAGGGCTTCGTCCACACGCCGCCTGCGGATGCGGATGAGGTCTGGTACTCATATACGATTCCATACCAGCTTGCGGACATCAAAAAGTTTTCCGAAAAGGCCGCGGCGGACGGGCGCGCGAAGGTTGAAACTTTCTGCAAGACGCGCGACGGCAGGGACGTCCCTGTCCTGAAAATCGGCAAGGCCGGCGGCGAAGTTTTCATCATGCTCACGGCGCGCCACCACGCGTGCGAGTCCACGGCCTCATACGTCATGGAGGGCCTGCTCGAGGGGTTGATGTCAGACGCGCCGTACGCAAAGGCTCTGCGCGAGAAGGCGGAAATCGTCGCCGTGCCAATTGTCGATTTGGACGGCGTCGAAAAGGGCGAGCAGGGCAAGCAGCGCATCCCGCACGACCATAACCGGGACTATATAGCCGAGCCCCTCTACCCCGAGCCCGCGGCCATCAAGGCGGAATTCGCCAAGCGCGCCGGAAAGAAAATAATCGGGATAGACATCCATTGCCCCTACATCGGCGTCCTTGGAAAGGACGGCGTGTACCCCGACTGCGCGCGCATATACCTTGTCGGATCCTCAAAGGAAAAAACATGGGAGCAGCAGAAGCGCCTTTCCAAATTCATGGCCGAAAAAAACACGTCGCCGCTTCCGTACCGCCCCGAAGACAATCTGGAATTCGGGCAGGCCTGGAACAGGTCGGCGGACTCGCCGTCATTCGGGAACTACTCGGCGTCATTGCCGACTGCGATTCTGGGCACGTCGCTTGAAATTCCGTACTCGATAGTGCGCGGCACGCAGACCTCGCGCGAGAACCTGCGCGCCTTCGGCCGCTGCCTCGCCGAAGCCCTCTGCGAATACGCGGAGGAAGTTTCGAAACAGTAGACTCCGCTTCGGCGTTCGATGGCTCTTATAAACTAAAAAAAACACCCCTAGAAAAGCGCATGAAAATTTTTATTTCAGCGTCAAAACGACTTATTTTCCTTCCGATGTTTTGCGCCTGCGCCTTCGCGCAGAATGACGACCCCTTCGGCAGTGACGGGGTTGATGATGCGCAGTTGATGGAAGACGCGCGAAAGGCGCTCGTCATGATTGCTGAAGCGGAAAAACTTTTCGGCTATGCGGAGGGCGCCAGTCAGGCCGGAGGCTGCATGGGATATTCACCGCAAAGCGCGCCGCCTTTCGGCGTGAGCGCCGTGGCCAAAGACCCTGCAAAAGCTTTTGAAATAGCGAGCAAGATTGCGGAAACGGCGGCGCACTCTGAATCCGTCGTGTGGCTTGCGAACTGCTACGTCAACGGTATAGGCGTCAAAAAGGATTTAAGGGCCGTTGCGGAGATTTATATAAGCCTTCAGGACGCGCCATACCGGCACGCTCAGATGCCGGCGCTCGCATATATGGCGTACGCCTATGAGAACGGTTTGGGCGTGAAGAAAGACGCGAAGTTCGCGGAAAAGCAATGGAATGAATTTTATAAGTGCCTTAAAAGTCATGAAGATTTTTTCGCCGTGCGCGACGTGGCCAGCCGCTTCTACAACGGTTTCGGTTTCATTAAGGACAGGGCGCGGGCGGTTGAAATTCTCGAACGCGCATACGAGGCCACGCTCGGGAACGCGGAGTTTTTAGGTGATTGCAGCTTCCTGCCGCTGATTTGCGACTACTATTCCGGCAAGTTTGACAAGGCCGACGCAAACCCCGAAAAGCTCGCCAAATATAAAAAACTTTTGGATGAAGAAAACGCAAAAGCCGAGACCGCAAGAGAGCTCATCAAAAAAGAACAGGGCAAGGGAGACATTCAAGTGGTTCCGCTAGATTAGACCATATTCCAAACAAGTATTCGTTTTTTCGATGCAGGCGCAATGAAACCGCAAGTGGATTAAAAAGCGAAATATTAAAAGCGGCTTCATTGCTAAAAGCCTCCATGACGGTTTTGTTCCTCGGCAGTGCAAAGCACAGCCTTCCTCTCAAAACACAACAGCATCGGCTTCTCCTGCTATCGCAAAAAA
>JAVBSZ010000043.1:0-9543 GCA_031556415.1 Opitutales bacterium
GCGCCTTCAACGCCGAAGTAGACGGCGTCCGCCCCCGCCTGCAGCGCGGCGCTCAGCGAAATGAAATCCCCCGCGGGGGCCATGATTTCCGGCTTGCGGCTCATACCTTCTTTTCCGCCACAAGGCGCGCGAAGAGTTCGAAGGACCTGTCGTAGGTCTTTTCGACCTCAGCGGTGAAAAAGCAGGCGGGCAACTGGCGTTTTGCGCGATGGTATTTTACGCAGTCGCAGCATATCGCCATGCGCGGGCAGCCCTCGTAAGTGCAGGCGCAGTGCTTCTTGTTCTGTTCCTTTTTGCATTCCATAAGTGAGTAAAAAGCAAATCCCGCCGACGCGTTTCTACAAGAAAAAAACGCCGCGCAAAACAAACGTCTTGAAAGTTGCCTTGGGCAAGGGCAGATTGTACGGCGCAGATGGATGAATTTTTGAAACAGTCCCAGAGGTTGGAGCACGGGCTTGCGCTTTCGGCACGCCAGCGCATGAGCCTTGACATCCTGCAGGCGGGCGCGCTCGAACTCGAAGACATCGTCAGAAAGGAGATGGAGGCCAACCCGCTTTTGGAGGAGGCGCCGCGCAAGCTTGTTCCCATGCCCGCCGCAGAGAACGCTGGCGAAAGCGGCATCGTTCCCGAAAGCAAGCCTGAAGATTCCGAATTTCCGGACGCCGAGCTTCCCGAAGATTTTCAGGGGGACGGAAGCAAAAGATATGACGACATCCTCCCTTATCAAGGCGAGGATTCTGAACGCGCAAATTCAAAAAGGGATTTCTTTTTCAATTCCATTGAGCAGACTGAGAGCCTGATTGAGCGTCTTGAAAAGCAGGCGCGCACGGATTGCGACACCCCGCAGGTGTGCATGGCGTTTGACTTCGTCATAGGTTTTTTGGACGACCGAGGCTTTCTGCCCGAAAGCGTGGTGGCCTCCGCAGTCGAAAAGGGGTTCAAAAGGGACGACGTCCTTCAGGCCATAGAGCTGCTGCGCGGCATGGAGCCTTCCGGCATCGGCGCGTTTGACATGCGCCAGGGCATGATGCTGCAGCTGGAAAAATCCGGCAAAAAAAACGCGCGCGAATATAAAATTCTTGAACGCTGTTACGACATGCTGCTTAAGCGCAGGGTTTCGGAAATCGCCGATTCTCTCGGCTGCACGGTGGCCGACGTTGAGGATGCCATCGCGGAAATCGCAAAATTGAGCACCTCTCCCGCGAGGGATTTTGAGGAGCCGGCGGCGGGGTTTATAAATGTGGACCTCGAGGCGGTGCAAACTGAAAGCGGAGATTGGAAGGCGCTTCTCACCGATGAAAACGTTCCGCGCCTGCGCATAAACAACGAGTACCGCGCGCTCATTTCAAAAGGCGGCGTGGGCAAAGACGCGCAGAGCTACATAAAAGACAAGACGCGGGACGCCAAAGCCATCATCGAAGCCATAGAGAACAGACAGGGCACGCTGCTTAAAATCGCAAACGCGATATGCGCGCGCCAGAAGGATTTCTTCGCAAACGGCGAGGGGGCTCTGAAGCCGATGGCCATGCAGGACATCGCAGACGAACTCGGCCTGCACGCCACCACAATCAGCCGAGGCGTTGCGGAAAAATACATGCGCACTCCCTTCGGCATTTTTCCGCTCAGAAAGTTTTTTACCTCCACAGTTTCAGAACTAAACGGGGAGGGCGGCGTTTCCAACGCGGCGGCGAAGGCGCGCGTGGGAGAAGTCATAGCCGAGGAGTCTCCGCAAAAGCCTTTGAGCGATTCTCGCATAGCGGAAATTCTCATGGAGCGCTTCGGCATATCGCTTGCAAGGCGCACCGTGGCAAAATACCGCGAGGAACTGGGCATACCGGCAAAATCTTTAAGAAAACGGTTTTAACAATGGAAGAGGGAAACAAAAACGCTTCTGAAATATGCGTCAGGCTCGGCAAGGGAATGGCGCTGTTTGCCGACACCTGCTTCGGAGGGGTTTCAATGTCCCTTGCAAAAGACGGTGAGGTTCTCGCCTGCGAACATTCCGAAGGGCAGGCCATGGAAAGCGTGTTCTCCCTCGCGCGAAGCGTTCTTGAAAAATGCGGCGCGGAAATTTCGCAGATAAGCGCGTTTGCATTGTGCGCGGGCGTCGGCGGCGTGCTCGGCATAAGGACGCTCTCCGCCGCGCTCTCAACCCTTGCGGCGCTCAACGAAGGCGCGGAAATTTTCACGTGGCGCATGTTCGACGCTGCCGCGCTCAAGGCGCGCGAAATTTGCGGCGGGGATGATTTTTATATAGTTGCGCCCTCGCGCAAAAACTTTCTGAACGTGGCTTGGACGGCGGACGGCTCGCTGCGCTCCGAGGAAATTGAAACTCTGGAATTCGCAAGGCGCTTTTCAGGCGACAAGCGGAGATGCTTCTTTATTCAGCAGCGCGCGGCGGACGGCGGGCGTCCGGAATTTCTCGCTGATGCGGAAAATTTGAAAGTGGAAACGGATGAAATTTTCCGCTGGGCAATGGCGGGCGCTCTTGCGCTTGAGCCTTGCGGCATGCCGCCTGACGCCCTCCTGCTTTCAAAAAGGGAATACGCAAAATGGAACTCTCAAGCACGCACATAAGGTGTTCCGTGCACATAGACCTGTGCGCGCTGGAACGGAATTTCGGAAGGCTCAAGGACGCGCTTAAAACCTCGCAGCGCTACATCGCGCTCGTATCCGCAGACGCCTTCGGCTTCGGCATAGAGGCTGCCGTGGTGCGCCTGATGATGAGCGGGGCGGACGCCTTCGCGGTCACCAACCTCACCGAGGGGCGCAACGTGCGCGCTTTGGGGTCGGGCTGGCCGGTGATAGTCATGGGCTCATCACTGCCCGGCGAGGAGGAATTTTATTTTTATTCGGACCTGCGCCCCACGCTTGTGGGCTGCGAGGAGATAGACCGCTTCGAGGCAGCCGCAGAAAGGCTGGGAGCCAAACTCAAAGTGCACATGCGCGCTCCGGTATGCGACGAAAACCAGAACATCCCCAACGCTGACGAGGCCTTCAAAATGCTCGACCGCCTTTGCGCGAGCAAGTGCCTCGAACTAGAGGCTCTCTGCCTGCACGGCATGGGAAGCGGCGCGCCGACCGAGAGCGCGGTGCCCGACTACGCCTTCCTTGCCAAAGCCGCCGAATTTTTGAAGGATAAAAACAAAAGCGTCTTCATCCACCACAGCGACATTTTCAACCCGCAGGGTGTGCCAGAATATTTCCGCACCTGCTTCAGGGCGGGCCTAGTTCTCTTCGGCATAGCGCCGAAGGAGGGCTCAATACTGGGCTCGTTCAAGCCCGAGCAGGCCATGACTTTCAGGGGCGCCGTCAGCCAGATAAAATACCTCCCCAAGGGGGCTACTGTAGGCTACGGCAACACTTATGTGCTGCGGAGGACTTCGCGCGTGGCGCTGCTTTCCATCGGCTACGGCGACGGTCTGCGCCGCAGCGCGGGCAAGAACGGGCGCGTGCTCGTGCGCGGAAAAAACGTCCCGATAATCGGCATAGTTTCCATGGACCAGGCCAGCATAGACGCGACGGACGTCGACGGAATTTCCGTGGGGGACGAGGTGATTCTGATAGGCTCGCAGGACGGCGCGGAAATCACGATTGAGGACTACTGCGCGCACATGGGCATCAGCCCCGCAGAGGCGCTTACGTCCATCACAAAGCGCGTGCCGCGCTACTACAAAACGCTCTATTAGCCGCGCGCGCATGCGTGAGATTATGGCTTGACAGCCTTCCGGCTATGCAAAAAATAACGCGCTTTATCAAATGTCTCCCCGCCGGATTTTGAGGCGGAAAAATATTTCCAGATGAAACAGAGAACCATACTACGCGAAGTAAGCATAAGCGGCAAGGCCCTGCACACCGCCGCAGAAGTCACGCTCACGCTCAAGCCCGCAGAAGTCAACACGGGCTACGTGTTCCGCCGCAAAGACATTTACGGCAAGCCCGAAGTAAGGCCCACCATAGAGATGGTAGGAGACCTTGTGCGCAACACGAGCATATCAAGCGGGCACGTCAAACTGCACACCATTGAGCACGTCCTCGCCGCCCTCAGCGCGATGGATATTGACAACGTCATCATTGAGATGGACTCCGGAGAGCCGCCCATTTTGGACGGGTCTTCGAAGTTCTTTGTGAACCTCATCCAGGAGGCCGAGGCGGTTGAGCAGGACGCGGAGCGCGAATATTTCGAACTGCGCGAACCGGTTTCGGTGACCGAGGGCAACAGGTCCATAATCGCGCTTCCCTACGACGGCTTTAAAATCACCTGCACTTCCGCGGACGACCGCGGCATACACACGCAGCACCTTTCGCTGGACATAGACGCGGAAACATTCCAGCAGGGCATAGCGCCCGCGCGCACCTTCACAATCTACGAGGACATCGAGGAGCTTCTCAAACTAGGAAAAATCCAGGGCGGAAGCTTGGACTCCGCCATCGTCATCAAGGGAGACAAGATACTTTCCAAAGAGCCCCTGCGCTATCAGGACGAGTTCGTGCGCCACAAGATGCTCGACATTGTCGGAGACCTCACGCTACTCGGCAAAAGGCTCAAGGCCCACATAGTCGCGGTGCGCCCGGGGCACGCCCTCAACGCCAAGCTGACCGCTGAAATTTTCAGGCATATGCAGAAGCCCGTTGCGGAAGAGACGACCGCTAAGAAGGTGAAAAAAGCGAAAATCAGCATCACCACGGAGACGGAGCTCGACACGCGCCGCATACTTGAACTGCTGCCGCACCGCTATCCCTTTGTGATGGTTGACAGGGTTACGGACATTCAGGAGATGTCGCTTACGGCCATAAAGAACGTGACCATAAACGAGGAGTATTTCCAGGGGCACTTCCCGGGCAACCCCGTCATGCCCGGAGTTCTCCAGCTTGAGGCGATGGCGCAGGCCGCGGGCATACTCATGCTCAACAAAATCAACGGCGAGGACAAGCTGGCGTTTTTCATGAGCGCCGACAAAGTCAAGTTCCGCCGCGCGGTGAAGCCCGGAGACCAGCTTGTCATTGACGTTAAAATCACCAAGGCGCGCGGCGAAAAAATCGCCTGCGCGGAGGGCACATGCTCGGTTGACGGCAAGGTTGTTTCTTCGGCGGACCTGATGTTCACGATACTCTTCGCAAGCGAGGCCCCGTAAAAAAATTGCCATGACGAAAATACATCCCACAGCCATTGTTGAAAAAGGGGCGCAGCTTGACGAAAGCGTGGAAGTCGGCGCGTACGCCTACATAGGGGGCGAAGTTTCCATAGCCTCGGGTTCCGTTGTAGCGCACCACGCCACCGTTGACGGCTACACCGTAATGGGGAAGGACAACCAGGTCTTTCCGTACGCGTTCGTCGGCGGCAAAACGCAGGACCTCAAATTTGTCGGCGGCAACTGCGGCCTGAAGATTGGAGACAGGAATGTTTTCAGGGAATACTCAACCTCCCACCTGGCGACCAGGGACGGCGAATTCACGCTCATCGGAAACGACAACAATTTCCTCGCCTACAGCCACGTCGCGCATGACTGCATAGTGGGCAACCGCGTGATTTTGAGCTCGAATTCCGCGCTTGGAGGTCACGTGATAGTTGAAGACCACGCTGTGGTTTCATGGGGAAGCGGCGTTCACCAGTTCTGCAGGATAGGCGCCTACGCAATGCTGAGCGCGTCCTCCAAAGTCGTGAAAGACCTTCCGCCTTTCTTCCTTGCCGACGGCATGCCGGCGGGCGTCTGCGCCATCAACAAAATCAACATGCAGCGCAACGGCTTCACGCAGGACGAGATAGACAACGCCTTCCGTGCGTTCAAGATAATGTACAAGCGCGGCTACGCGAGGAAGCAGGCTGTTGACGCGCTTGAGGAGGCCTTCCCCGCGCCCGACAGGGTCATATCGCGCATACTGGAATTTGTAAAAACTTCCTCCGAACGAGGGGTTCTTTAGGGCAAAACTTTAAGGGGCGCGGTTTTCAGACTGCGCCTTTTTTTGCACAATTGTTAAAGACATGAATCTTACAAAAAAAGCGCACGAACTCGCTGCGGACTTCATCGCGAAGACCGACGCCCTCTGCGCGCTGGACGCCACTATGGGGAACGGGCATGACACGCTCTTTCTCTCCAAAACTATCGGCGCGGGCGGCATGGTATTTTCATTCGACATCCAGGGCGCCGCGCTGGATTCAACCCGAAGGCTTCTGCAAAGCGAAGGCGTTGATGAAGCATCATACCGCCTCTTTGAAGAGAGCCATGAGAATTTTGAAAAGGCCCTGGGGGAGGCTTCAAAAGAAATCTCGTGCGCATTTTTCAACCTCGGCTGGCTGCCGGGTTCGGACAAGAAAACAATCACGCAGGCGGGCTCTACATTGCGCGCGCTGGAATCAGTCTGCAAACTTTTCCGCGAAAGGGCGGGGCCGGGTTTTTTGAGCGTGCTCTCCTACCGCGGCCATGCGGGCGGAAGCGAGGAGTACGCGGCGGTGGAAAAGTTCTTCGCGTCTCTCGGTGCGCGGGTGGAAATTTACGGCGGAGAGCGCGGCGGGGCGTCTCCCGTGCTGTTCGCAGCATATTTCAAATAATGCAAAAAAAAGAGTTTTAAAAATAATATAAACCTGCAAGATTGCGGAAAAATTATGAACAAGGTATTGAAATTGCTTCTAAACTCCGAGAGCCTTTCCACAGAACAGATTGGAAAGCTTTTGGGCATGTCGGAAAGCGACGTGCAGGCGGAAATCAAAACGCTTCAGGAGAAAAAAATACTTCTGGGCTGGCGCCCCGTCATCAACCCGACGAGCGACGAGGGGGCGATTGTAAGCGCTGCGATAGAGCTGAAAATCAGCCCGGAGCGCGGCGGCGGGTTTGACACGCTCGCGCAGCGCGTTGCGCGCTTCCCGCAGGTCGACTCCTGCTACCTGATGAGCGGCGCGTATGACCTTCTTCTATTCGTGCACGCCAGCTCCATAAAGGAGATTGCAAGCTTCGTGTACGAGAAGCTCGCCACGATAAACGGCGTGCAGTCAACCGCCACGCACTTTTTCCTGCGCATCTACAAGCAGCAGGGCTACACGCTTTTTGAAGACTCCTTCGAAAGCGAGCGCCCGATAGTTTCACCGTAGAATTTAAAATGAGCCAAAACAAATTCATAGCCGACCACGTTGTCGGCCTTCCAAAATCTGGCATCAGGGAGTTTTTCGCCATAGCCTCGACGATGAAGGACGCCGTATCCCTCGGAATAGGCGAGCCGGATTTCGTCACGCCCTGGCACATAAGGGAGGCGGCGATTTTCGCCCTTGAAAAGGGCAAGACTTCGTACACGGACAACAGCGGCCTTAAGCAGCTCAGGAATGAAATTTCCAAATACGTGGAAAGGAAGTTCAACGTTTCTTACGACCCCGCAGACGAAATCCTCGTGAGCGTTGGCGCTTCGGAGGCGATGGACATAGCGCTGCGCGCCATCATCAACCCGGGCGACAAAATCATGTACCACGAGCCCTGCTTCGTGTCGTACTCGCCGAGCGTGCTTCTATGCCACGGCATTCCCGTTCCCGTAGCCACCTCGTCTTCGGACGAATTCGCGCTGGATATGGACGCCGTCAGAAAGGCGTGGCAGCCGGGCTGCAAGGCCTTCGTCATAAATTTTCCGACTAACCCGACGGGCGGCGTTGCCGGCCGCGCGCTGATTGAAGACCTCGCAAAATTCGCGAAGGAAAAGGACATGCTCATAATCAGCGACGAAATTTATTCGGACCTGCTTTACGAGGGAGAGCACGTTTCCATAGCGTCCATTCCCGGCATGAAGGAGCGCACGATTTTCCTGCACGGCTTTTCAAAGGCCTTCGCCATGACGGGCTTCAGGATGGGCTACGCCTGCGCCCCGCGCGAGATACTCTCCGCGATGGTGAAGGTTCACCAGTACGCCATCATGTGCGCCTCCATAATTTCGCAGGAGGCCGCCATTGAGGCGCTGCGCAACGGGCAGGACGACATAGAGCGCATGCGCGACGAGTATCTTACGCGCAGGGATTTCATCGTCTCGCGCTTCAACTCCATGGGGTTGGACTGCCATCTGCCAAAGGGCACCTTCTACGCCTTCCCGAGCGTGAAGCGCTTCGGCATGGGCTCCGTCGATTTCGCTAAAAGAATCCTCAACGACGCGAAGGTTGCGATAGTTCCCGGCACGGCTTTCGGCCTCTCGGGCGAAGGGTTCGTGAGGGCGAGCTTCTCTACAAGCTACGAAAACCTCATCGAGGCCGCCGACAGGATGCAGAGGGCCATAGACAAATTTTAACGCGGGCGTGTAAAAAAATCCGCCGGAAATTAACTACCATATATAATAGAGTGGAAACAGAAAAATGCATAGCCCTTGTGGGGCGTCCCAACGTCGGAAAGAGCCGGCTTTTCAACAGGCTGCTCGGCCGGCGCGTTTCCATAGTGCACGACAGGCCCGGCGTCACGCGGGACGTCGTCGCCGAAAAGCTGGGTGAGGGGCTTCTGCTCATGGACACGGGCGGCATGTTCGCCGGCGCGGACATGACGGAGAAGGTCATTGCGGACGCCACGAACGAGCAGGCGCGCTTCGCCATCATGGCGGCGGACATGATTATTTTTGTTCTGGACTCCCAGGAAGGCCTCACCGCGCTGGACCAGAAAATAGCGGAGATTCTGCGCGCGTCCGGCAAGGAGGTGGTCGTTGCCGTCAACAAGGTTGACGTGTATTCGCACGAGGGCAGGGTTGACGAATTTTTCGCGCTCGGGTTTAAAAAAATTGCGGGCGTTTCCGCAGAGCACGGCTACGGCGCGGAGAAGCTTGAAAGTTTTATTGAGGAGAAGTTCGGCAAAATAAAACCGGCCTCCAAAGAGCGCGAGGCCGGCAGGATTAACATCTGCGTGGCGGGACGCCCAAACGTCGGCAAAAGCTCAATAGCGAACCGTTTGCTCGGAGAGGAGAAGCTCATCGTAAGCGACGTTGCCGGAACCACGAGGGACTGCGTGAAGCACGATATCGACGTTCCCGTCGAAGGCAAGGAGCCTTTGAAGTTCCGCCTTTACGACACCGCGGGCCTGCGCGTGAGGCGCAAGATAAACACGTCTTTGGATTTCCTGTCCTCGCAGCGCACGCGCAAGGCGGTAGGGATGTCCGACATCGTCCTGCTGGTTATAGACGCCAAGGAAGGGGTGTCGGAACTGGACAAGCGGCTTTCGGGAGAGATACTCGACGAGGGTGCGTCGATAATGATAGTCGTCAACAAGTGGGACTACGCCTTGAAGGCGTTTTCAAAGGAGCCCCTGCGCGGCTATGAAAATATTTCAGACTTCAAAAAGAAGTTCGAGGAGGCCGTGCGCAAGGAACTTTTCTTTTTGGCGGACTCTCCCGTGCACTTCATTTCCGCCCTTGAAAACAGGGGGATGGGAAGGCTCCTCGAGGGGGCGTCGCGCCTTTATCAGAAGATGATCTCGCCAATCCAGACGGCGAAGGTCAACGCCGCACTCGCGCAGCTGCTTGAAGACAACCCGCCAAAATACGTCGGAGGCAAGCGCTTCAAAATTTACTACGCCGTGCGCACCTCTTCGC
>JAVBSZ010000017.1:0-4805 GCA_031556415.1 Opitutales bacterium
AAGCGCCTGCGCGCTCTGTCCGGTGGCGAAGTCGTTGACAAAATGCACGTCCCCGCAGACGCCGAGGAAGGACGCCTTTTCCACGGCCTCTTTTACAAACCAGTCCGCACCCTTCTTGGCGGCTTCAAGGTATTTTTCGTCCTTGAGTATGCGATATGCTATCACCATGCCGTAGAATGTGGGGCGGTAGTCTTTGAGGTCCGGATACTGGGGCTTCTGGCTCTCCTTGTCGTACGCAACCTCCCATGAGCCGTCCTCCTTCTGCCATTCAAGCAGCTTGTCCGCGCCAAGGCGCAGAAGGCCGCGCAGCTCGTCGTCCTGCGGCTCAAAAAGCAGGATGTTGCCGATGTCCATGAGGGTGTAGTACGTGAGGCCTACGGGCTCGAAAGTGCTCGCCCATTCCTCCGTGAATATTTTTTTGACGGAAAGGTAGTACTGGCCCTTTGCCGCGCCCTGAAAGAAGCCGGGTTCTTTCTGCTGCTGCGCCACTTTGAAGTTGCGCATGAAAGGCAGGCGGTTCTGCTTGAGAAGCGGGTCGGAAGTTATCGCGCCGAGCATCCAGGCCGCGCCGATGTCGGAATTCTTCATGGCGTCCTTCTTCTCCTTGTCCATGCCGTGGACGGTACCGAGGTAGGCCTGTGCGCCGATTTTGAGGCCCTCGTAGTCTTCAATGCGCCACTTGGAGGTTTCGTCCTGCACAAGATACTTGTGCATGTTGATTACGCGCTGCGTGAGAGACTCCTGCGTGTCCTTGAATTCGAGGGATTTTTCCAGCTTGTAAATGTCGTAAATGGCGTGCTTGTAAATTTCGAACCACTCTTTTTTGGCGAGGCTGAGGGTGAACTTGAATTCGGTTTTGTCCCCCTTTTTCATTTTTGAGCCGCGCTGGCCTATGACGGGGTGGTACGCCGTGGGCGAGAGCTGCGCGTGCTTGTTCATGTGAGAGAGGCCCACCTTCCAGATTTTCAGGATGGTCTCCTCGTTGGTCTCGTAGGGGTTCCTGTCCTGCCCTGGCGCGGGGGTGACCGCGAGCGTCACGCCGCCGGAGTTTTCCATGAGAGAGGACATCGTGCTGATGGTGCTCTCGCTGCAGATTACGGGCAGCCTGGGCAGGCCCTGCGCGTAGGAATAGGCCAGGTGGAATTCGTCATTTAGCATGGGGCCCTGGTACCAGCCGGGAACTATGCCCCACTTCATGTCCTTTTCCTCAATGAAGGCGGCCGTCGGCGTCGGCAAAGAGTAGTAGCCCTCTTCGCCCACCTCGAAAGACAACGTAATATTTATGTCCGATGCGAAATTTTTGTCCGGCTCCCAGGTCGCGGTGTATTTGCCGAGCTTGGTCTGCTTTGTGAAGACGAGCTTTTCGCCGTCTTTGCGGACGGCGGAAGGGAGGAAGAACTCGTACTCCCCCGCCTCGTTCATGCGCACGGCCGAAGTCGCCGCCTTGTAGCGCCTGCCCATCTGTTTGAACGATGCGGGCAGCGTGCTCGATTCCGCGTTGTCCTTCGGCTGCTCCTTGGAAAAAATCAGCGAGTATTCTCCGGAAGCCTTCCCGAAATCTTCGAACCCGCCCTTGCCGTCGGCGGCGGAGAACTTTTCAAGCTCCCAGCCGTTCTGGGTCTTCTTCCATTCAATAGAGACGCCGTCCGTCTGCATGACGGCCTTTGCGCCGTCCACGCCCACCGTGTTTTTGCCGGCCGCAAGGCAGAACGTCTGCGCCGCAAGCGCCAACCCAAGAAAATATATTCTTTTGCTCATATATAAATTCAACCAAAGCGTTGCCCCAAGTCAAAAAAATTATGCCGCATAAGCGCCTGAAAACCTCAAACTTCCTCAATTCCGAGCCAAGGACGGACATTACCGCTCCGGCAAAGCCTAGGAAGTTCTCCAGTCTAAAAATATTGACTTAAGTCCCGTTTGTGGGATTATTTTCCGCTTATTTTTATATGAAAAAGGGTTTTTATTGGATAATTTCCGCGCAGTTCTTCAGCTCATTGGCCGACAATGCCCTGCTGATTGTCGCCATAAAGCTGCTTGAGGAAATCGCGGCGCCCGCCTGGGCCACGCCCATGCTCAAGTTCGTCTTCGTGATTTCCTACGTCGTGCTTGCGGCCTTCGTCGCCGCCTTTGCGGACGCGCACCCCAAGGGACGGGTCATGCTGACAACCAATCTCATAAAGATTTGCGGCCTTTTCATGATGATATTCTGGGTGCATCCGCTTCTGGCCTACGCCGTTGTGGGCTTCGGCGCGGCGGCCTATTCGCCCGCCAAGTACGGGATACTTACGGAACTTCTTCCGGCGGAAAAGCTGGTAATCGCCAACAGCTGGATAGAGGGGACTACGGTCGTCTCCATAATACTCGGTGTAGGCACGGGAGGCTTCCTTATCTCTCCGCATATAGAGGGGTTCCTTGGGGCCCTGCACCTGCCCTTCTCCGCCACTCTGGCGCAGGCTGCGCTCTGGCCCATATTGCTTTTCTACGCCGTCGCCGCGGCCTGCAACTTCATGATACCAGACACCGGCGTGCGCTACCCCAAGACAAGCTGGCACCCCTGGAAGATGCTGAGCACCTTCGGGCACAACGTGAAGATACTCTGGACGGACAAACTCGGGCAGATTTCGCTTGCGGTTACCACGCTTTTTTGGGGCGCGGGGGCAACCCTGCAGTTCCTCGTCCTTAAATGGGGCGCTTCCGCGCTGGGCCTCGACCTTTCCGAAGCCTCCTACCTTCAGGCGATTTTCGCAATAGGCATAACCTGCGGCGCGATAGGCGCGGGTGTACTCATTCCGCTGAAAAAGAGCCTGAACGTGCTTTGGATGGGGATGGCAATGGGCCTCGGCGTGGCGGTATTGTCGTACTTCAGCAAAGACCACGTGCCGGACGTTTCCGTTCTGGGCATTCCCCTCTGCATGATAGTGGCGAGCGTTTTCCTGATAATCATAGGCGCCTTTGCGGGTTTCTTCATAGTGCCGATGAACGCGCTTCTGCAGCACAGGGGGCACGTCAGGCTTACGGCCGGCCAATCCATAGCTGTGCAGAATTTCAACGAGAACGTGAGCATACTCGCGATGCTCGGCATCTATGCGGTGCTGATAAAAATCGGCATTTCAACGCAGCTTACTATGGTCCTCTTCGGAGTGTTCGTTGCCGCAACGATAGGCCTTGTCTGGCTCTGGCACAGGCAGAACATGAAAGAACGCAACTGGCTTGAGCTCATCGGCGAGGAGAAAGTCCACTAATTTTGGTGGACTTGTTTGGCGAAGAAGTTCGTTGCTGCAAAAATTCCACACAGGTCATGTACAAATTTGTACACTTCCAGCGTGGAATTTTTATGGGACTGGCAGAGATAAGAAGGCCGTAGGCATCCTGTATTTTTTGATAATGGTTCGTGCTAAAGCCTGTTCCATAAGACGGCTAATGTTTTAACCTTCCTCGCGCCGGAAAGGCACGCAGCAAGCGATATCCCCCTTTTTATTTGGACGCTTCGCCACGCCTGATTTCTTTTGAGCCTTTTTTGAAAATATTGTCCGGAGAAATCCTTATGTTTTTTGGCGCCGACCTCGTTGCCGTTCCGTTTTCAACAAGCAGCGAATATGCGAATTTGGGGTTATTTTCATCGCTGCAGTACATTATATTGCCCGAAATTATTACGTCGGTAATTGGCGGATTCGTATCTTTCTGCCCCCTGTCCACAAAAATGGCCCTCCCCGTGCCCTTCCATATCCATGCCGAGTCTCCCTCGCCAAACTGCGATATTATATTGTTCGAGATTATCGTGGAACCGTCGTCATTGGCCGGGTTGCCCTCGGACGGGGCAAAAGACGACGCCCCGGGCATGACCCCTATGGCCCACAGATCATTCCTGATAAATTGGTTGGCAGATATTATCACACACCTTGAACCGTGCATCGCCTTTATTCCCATGAAAGAGTTTTCAACTATGTTTTGCGATACGATTACGTTGTCGGCGTGTATGTCTATGCCTTGGGCGGCATTGCGTATCCGGTTGGCGACAATCTGAACGCGGCTTGTTTTATACGGGGAGGTCACGCAAATTGCGGAGCCCTGGTGCCAATTGGAAACCTTTTTTCCATCCCAAGTTTCCTGCGAGATCAGCTCGCCTTTCGTTGGGTTCATTTTCACGAAATCACCCAGCTTATATTTTTCCCGGATTTCCAAAGTGGGGCGAAAATCGTGCTCAAGCACGCTGTTGTTCGCTATAAGAATGTCGCTGCATTCTCTCACCACAATGCCGGTGCCGTCTATGCAATTGAAGGCGTATCCCCAGTCTGCGCTGCCGGTTCTGTCGTCTACGGCTATGGACATATAGTTTTCCACCCTGCAGTTGGTGACGCTTACATCATTGCAATTGTGCAACCTTATCCCCGCGCCGCTCGACTTGTTGTCGGAGACTCTTACGCCTTCCAGAGAAAGGCCGGGGCACCCGCGGGCCCTTATCCCATCCGCTTTTACGGGATTATCGGATATTTTCCGCACAAGGGTTAAGCCGCTTATTTTGACATGTTTTGCATTCGTTATGTCAATTATCGGCTCGCTGGGGTTGTCCTGTATTATTGTGGCAGAGCCGCACAGCCCCGAAGAGTCCGTCGTAAGCTTTAAAGCTGTGGAAATCCTGTAAGTCGCCGCCGGCAGATTGATGACTCGCCCCGGGTTCGCGTCTATGGCCGCCTGAATTGAAGAATATTTCGATATGTCGACATCTTTGGCAGACTCACATTCATTTTGGGGTTGCGCGCATAGAGAGATTGGAAAAAGAAGCGCGGCACACAACGATGCGGCAA
>JAVBSZ010000087.1:0-7197 GCA_031556415.1 Opitutales bacterium
TTTTGTTCCTCGGCAGTGCAAAGCACAGCCTTCCTCTCAAAACACAACAGCATCGGCTTCTCCTGCTATCGCAAAAAAGAAGCCCTGTTTTTACCCAGTCTTATTATTACGCGAACATTTGTTTGGGATATGGTCTAGAACGGGAAGGGATTGGCGGGGGGCGCGGAACCCGGTTTTTTTTCCTCCGTCTTTTGCGGCACGTAGAGGCGCATGGACTGCTGAAAAACTTTTGCCTGCGAATGGACGGCCTCGGCGCGGACGACTATGGCGCGCTCTGGCAGGACGGGGCAGATGTTCTCGCAGGCGCCGCAGCCTATGCAGACGTCGTCGTGCACGTGCGGGATGTATAGGCTCTTCTCCGGCCTGAAGGGTATCATCTCTATGGCCGATACGGGGCAGTGCTCCGCGCAGGCGGCGCAGTCCGTGCCGTCCTTGTGAACGACGCAGAGCTTCTTTCTGAATACCGCCGTGCCGATTTTTTCCGTGAGCTTCTCCTTTTCCGAAATCAGTTTGATTGCGCCCGTGGGGCAGACTTTGGCGCACTCCGCGCACTCGTGCAGGCAGAAGCCGGCCATGTAGTCCATGTACGGCTGCATGAAGCCGGAGAGGCCCCACTCGGTCAGACTCGGTTTCAGGATGCGCGTTTTGCACGCGCTCACGCAGAGCTGGCAGGCGGTGCACTTGGTCAGGAAATTCTCTATGCTCTTCGAGCCCGGGGGAGAAGTCAGGGTTTTGTCGGCGGCGTAGTTTTCGGCATGGGTTTCACCTTCCTTGCGCCCATGCTTCTCCTGCCCCGCGCCTCCGCTTTTGGCGGCCGTGCAAAGTAGCGCGCCGAGCGACGCGGCAAGCGGAACGAAGCGGCGTCTTGAAACGGAGAGGTCTGACTTTTCTTCCGCTGAAGTCGCAGGCGCTCTCTTGGGCGCAAAAAGCTTTTTCAAAAATCCGTTCGGCCCAATATCAATAGCCTTCTTGGGGCAGACTTTGCCGCAGTCAAAACACATCACGCACCTGTCAAAATCCACTCTCCTGCTTTTGAAATCCATGCATTGGGATTTGCATTGCTTCGCGCATATCCCGCAGCCTATGCAGGCCGATTTATCGAAGGAAATCTTAAATACGGAAAACTTTGAGAAGAGGCCGAGGAGGCCGCCCACGGGGCAGAGCGTGTTGCAGTGGACGCGCCCGCGCATGGCGCTAGCGGCGCACAGCGCAAGCAGGACGAAAAGCGCGAAGGCGAAGGCCCATACCGAAATATACGCGCTACCGTCTATGGGCGGGACGGAATAGACGTCAAAGCTTGCGAGCGTCTCGCTCAATGACGTGATGCCGAAGGCCGCGAAGAGCGACCCTATGCAGCCCATGATTTTGCCGAAGAGCGAATACGGCTCAATCAGGCCCAAGAGCGCCGTGTATCCGAAAATTATGCAAAGCGCGGCAAGCGTTGTGAACGTAACGCGCAGCGCCGTCTTCCCGCGCGAGTATCTCAGCGTGGTGAAATTTCTCACGCAGAACTGGCCGAGGCACGTCTTCTTAAGAAGCTTGTTTCTTGTAGGAAATTTCGCAATGCGCCGCACGAAGTCCATAAAAATTCCCAGCGGGCAGAAGAAGGAGCAGTACACCCTTCCGAAGAGCAGCGTAAGCGCGCAGAACACGATGAAGGCCAGGCCCAGAACCAGCCCCTCGCCCGAAACCAGGCGTATGAGCGACGGCGCGAACTGCGCTTTAAGCGCCCACAGATAGACGCCCTCCGGAAGGTCGTGGTAGACGTCCAGAAACTTTGCGCCTATCGCGCAGAGCACCAGGGCCCCGACGCAGATTCTAAGCAGGCGCAGATAAGAAAACATCTTCGGGTTTTCAGGGTGTTGGCAAATTCCCAATGCGCGCTACACCGTGAGGCGGCGCACATTGAGTTTTGTGAGATCCGCAGTACCCACGCCGAGCTTTTCAGCCATCTCCACGTACGGAATTTCCGAAACCTCGTAGGGCTTGCCCATCCCGAACTGCTTGGCGACGCTCGCAAAAATCTGTATCGCGGCGACGTCGGCGGCGACGATGTCCGTCGAAATAATCTGGTACTTGGCCACGGGCGCGAACTTCGGGTCCTTCCCGCGCGGGCCGTGCTCCAGCATCACGCGGTAGGCGTCAATAATGGTGAGCGTGGTTTTCTGGTACGTGCAGTAGTCGGCAATGCACTGGGGAAGGTTGTTGGCGTGCCAGAATTTCCTGTCGTCAATGCAGCCCATGTAGTTCTTCATGGCGGCGGTGATTTTTGCGCCGCTGTGGTGCTTGAGCACCGGAATGTTTATGAAGACGTCGGGGTTGACCGCGAGTTTGTGGACATGCGCCTTTTTGAGGGAGACTCCCTTGGGGATTTCCTGCTCAATGCACATGGAGGCGTCATTGCCCGGCACCATTTCTCCGCCGGCCTTTTCAATTGCGTCCCTTATGCCGCTGACCTTGTAGCGGTTGTCCCAGTCATTCCCGCAGGTATGGTCAAAGCAGAGCACCTTCTTTGCGCCAGCCGCAAAGCAACTCTTCGCGACCGCGCCCACGAGGTCCGGGTCCGTATTCGCACCGTAGTCGGGCGTCCTGTCCCAGCCTATGTTCGGCTTGAGCACGACAGTCTGACCTTTCTTGACGAAGCGGCCCATGCCGCCCATTTCAGCGATAGCCTTTTCAAACATCTCGACGGCGCTTCCGCCGTAGATTGCAACCAAATCCGGAGCCTTTTCAGACTGCGCGGACTGTGCGAGCAATGAATTGCCCCAGGGCATTGCCGATGCTGCGACGCCTGCCGCGCCTTTGATCAAAAAATCTCTTCTTTTCATGGCTTATCCTTTTAGTTATTTTAGACACGCAAGCGGCGTCATTGTTCAACCATTGAAATCCATTTATATGTCCCCGTCAATCAGCATTTTTAAAAGCAAAGAAATCCGCCGAAAACGGCGGATTTCTTAAGTGCGTGAAGCGCAAGGCTCCAAGATTACGCAAATATGCGCAGGATGAAGGGCTTTTCGAGCACGGCGGGTATCTTTTTGAGGCCCGCGCAGAGGTCTGAAAGCGCCTTTTCCGTGGTCTGGTGCGTCGTTAGGATGAGCATGGCCTTGCTGGGCTCGGCATGCTTGGTCTGCTCCACAAGCTCTATCGAGATGCCGTGTTTTGCAAATTCCGCGGAAATTGCCGCGAGGACGCCGGGCTTGTCCTTAACGCATATCCTGATGTAGAACGCGCCTTTGACTTCCTCGGGAGCGGCTATTTTGATATCGTCATGCTCGCAAAGGTCGCCAATTTTCGGCGCGCCCTTGAGATGCTTGAGCGCGTCAAAAATATCGCTGATTACCGCGCTTGAAGTCGGGTCCTGCCCGGCTCCCTTGCCGATGTAGAGTCCCGTTCCGATGAGGTCGCCTTCCACCGCCACTGCGTTGTAGACCCCGTTGACGTTTGCCAGAACCTCGCCGCAGGGTATGAGCGCGGGAACCACGCTCACAAATACCTTGTTGCCCTTGAAACGGCGGTTGACCGACGCCACAAGCTTGATTGCGTAGCCGTTCTCCTTTGCCCAGGCTATGTCCTTTGTTGAGACGCGGCGTATGCCTTCAATTATCATCTGGTTCTGCTTCACCCATTTGCCGCTGGCCAGATACGTGAGGATGACGGCCTTGTGCGCGGTGTCAAAGCCGTCCACGTCAAGGGAGTCGTTCGCCTCGGCATAGCCTAGCTTCTTGGCTTCCGCGAGCACGGTTTCAAAGGGAAGTCCCTCGTTGGACATCCTCGTGAGGATGTAGTTGCAGGTGCCGTTGAGAATGCCGTAGATGTGCTCAAAGCTGTTGGCAACCAGCGCCTCGCGCACGACCTTTATGATGGGTATGCTGCCGCCGACGGACGCTTCAAAAAAATACGATTCAAAGTTGGAGGCTTCGAAGATGGCCTTGCCCTTCTCGCATATCACGGCCTTGTTCGCGCTGACCACTATCTTGCCGTTTTTGAGCGCCCTCATGGTGAGGTCGAACGCCGCGTTGACGCCGCCTATGAGCTCGCAGACGATGTCGATATCCGGATCGTCCACGATGTCCAGCGCGTTGGCCGTGAACTTCTTTGCGGGAACCTTGGCGGCCTGCGCGCGCCTGGGGTCAAGGTCGCACACTTTTGCAACTTCGTACTTTGCGTCAAACTCGCGTTCGAGGATCGCCTGTTTTCCGGTCAGGTGCTTGTAGACGCCCGTGGCAATCGTGCCCATTCCCAAAATGCCTATCTTGTAAACTTTTTTCATCAGTCAGCCTTCTTTTTCTTTCTGTCAAACCTGTTTTCCGTGCCCTTCCAGAGGCGCACGATGTTGGAGCGGTGGCGGAAGATTATCACGACCGCCAATACCATTGCGAAATACGCGTTCAGACTCGGGTACCCGTAGAGGAAGGCGGCCGAAACCGGAAGGCTGATAGCCATGGCTATGCTGCCCAAAGACACGTAGCGCGTTGCATAGAAAACAATCACCCACACAACCAGGCCTATGAGTATGGCGTAAAGCATCACCGCCACAAGGCCGCCTATCACGACGCTCACGCCCTTGCCCCCCTTGAATTTGAGGAAGATGGAAAAGCTGTGGCCTATGAAGGCCGCAATCAGCCCCGTCAGGCAGAGATACTCTATGTTGGAGCCGGAAAAGTTCATCCCGACGTACGAGGCGTGCGCAGGCCAGAAGGCCGCGAGAAAACCCTTGAGGGCGTCGAGCACGAAGCAGAGGTTGCCCGCAAAGCTTCCGCAGGTGCGCTTGACGTTCGTCGCCCCCGGATTGCCGCTGCCCACTTTCATGATGTTCACGCCGCAGAAGCGCGCGATTATAACCGCGAAGGGAAGCGCGCCCAGCACGTAGCCGGTGAGCGCCACAATAGTTGCGTCCAATATGCCCATAAATTTTTCCTTTCTTTTTCAGGGACGCGCCCGAAGGCGCAGCCGCTATGAAAAGTCTACAACGCGGACGGCCTCGACCTTTTCGACCCTGGCCAGTTCGTCAATCGCCGCCTTCGCGGGGGTGCCGTCAAGCTCGTACACGCTAAGCGCCGTGCCGCCGCTTTCGTTGCGGCTCAAAGTCATATTCGCGATGTTGCAGTGGTGCTTGCCTATTACCGAGCCTATCACGCCGACCATGCCCGGGGTGTCGTTATTCTGCAGGAGCAGCACGCAGTTGTTCATCGGGTTGACCTCCACTTCGTGCGCGTCTATCTGCACTATGCGCGGCTTGGCGCTCTTGCCCATGACGGTCCCCGCCACGGAGTAGGTGCGGCCCTTTTCGCAGACGCTCTCAACCTGGACGAGTTCCGAATAGTCATTATCCACGTTGCTGTTTGTGCTTTCAACCTCGATGCCCAGGTGCTTCATCTGGAGCGGGGCGTTGACGTCGTTGGCGAATTCGGTGATTTTGTTGAGGTAGCCCTTCTGGACGGCGAGCGTGAGCAGCTTGTTGTCCGTATTTGCGAGCTTGCCGAAGAACTTAATCCTTAGCTTTTCAACCCTCTCTTTGGCTATCTGCTGGGCGAAGGTGCCGAGCTTTTCGCAGAGGTTGATGTAGGGGGATATTTGCTTGAGGGCTTCCGCGTCCACGCTGGGGGCGTTGACGGCGTTGCGTATCACGCCGTCCTTGAGCACGCTGATTATGATTTCCGCGACTTCTATGCCGCAGCTTTCCTGCGCTTCCTTGGTGGACGCGCCCAAGTGCGGCGTGAGCACGAGGTTGGGGATTTTGCGCAGCGGGCTGTCCGCGGCCGGAGGCTCGTCCTCATAGACGTCCAAACCGGCGGCGGCAACTTTGCCGCTTTCCAGCGCCGCAACCAAATCGGGCTCGTTGATTATTCCGCCGCGGGCGCAGTTGAACACGCGCACGCCCTTCTTCATCTTTGCGAAGGCGTCGGCGTTTATCATGTACTTCGTGGCGGGTGTCAGCGGCATGTGCACCGTGATGTAGTCCGCATTCTTGAAGGCTTCGTCAAGGTCAACCATCTTCACGCCGAGGCTCTCGGCGCGGGCGGCGGTCAAAAAGGGGTCGTACGCCAGAACCTTCATGTTGAAGGCCATGGCGCGCTTGGCTATTTCCGTGCCTATGCGGCCCATGCCGAGAATGGCGAGGGTCTTGCCGTTGAGCTCTCCGCCCTTGAATGAGCCCCTGTTCCACTTGCCCGCCTTCATGGAGGCGTCGGCCTGCGCGATTGGGCGCGCGCCGCAAAGCATGTGGGTGAAAGTGAGTTCCGCAGTCGCAATCGTATTGCCCGTTGGGGTGTTCATGACTATGACGCCCTTTTCTGTGGCGGCTGGTATGTCTATATTGTCAACGCCCACGCCGGCGCGGCCCACGGCCTTCAGACAGGTTGACGCGGCTATCACGTCCGGGCTTATCGTCGTTTCGGAACGTACGATGACCGCGGAGGCGTCCTTGACGAGCTCTTTTATCTGCTCGGGAGTGGAGCCGTAAGCCTCGATAACTTCGAAGCCTTCCTGCTTTTTCAACAGTTCTACGCCTATGGGCGAGATTGGGTCTGCAACCAGTATTTTCATAGTAATTGGAAAAAGCGAAAAAGAAACCCTTTTTCAAAGAAAACGCAACATAATTTATGCGCCGCCCCGCAGCCCAATAAACAAAGAGTTTAGGAGAGCCTTAAATGCGGACATCCCCTATCTTTGCCACTTTTGCCGCAATTCATTTTTGAAAATTTTGCAAAACCCAACAAAACTTTACGCAAATGATTGCACTATTATATCAATTGCCTATAGTCGCCTTGGAAACATCAAGCAATGCGACAAGTTCTACCAAGTATCTCAAATTTTTACATCCCTATACTTTAGAGCTGTACCCACCATCTCTACCGCTTGTTTGTGGTAAAAAATTTCTTGGTATTTGCCATTTACCTTACGGTAATTTTAATCAATCGCTTCTCAGTAAGAGCATCTAAGGCTTTTTTAATATGAAATTCAGAGAATTGTTTTTTGTGTTCGTTCCAACTGTACATCTTTTCTATTACATCGTATAAGTTCTTTGCTTTCATTTCGTTTACTATCCACATGACCGTAGCTAAGAGTTCTAATCCAAAAGCGCTGTCAACTCCCCTTACAATCTCTGCTACTTTTTCTACATTTGAGAGTGTATCTGCTGCTTCAGTTTTTAGAAAATTATTCGCTTCTTCTAATGCTCCTGGCCTTAAAGAAAGC
>JAVBSZ010000016.1:0-15985 GCA_031556415.1 Opitutales bacterium
GTTTTTGACTTTGTCTCGGAGCGGAGTCTGGAATTTTTGAAGAATGACGTCGCGGCAAACGGGATAATGTTCGCCATGGGCAACCACGAGTTCAGCTATTACGTCGGCTTCAAGCCCGAGGCGAGGCACGAACCCAAAACCGTAGCCAGGGTGCAGGCCTGTTTCGATTACGACTTGGAGCTTGCCTCGCACGTGATTGGGGGCGTCAACATACTCACCATTGACAACTCCACCTACAATTTCACGGAGGCGCAGGTTGAAAAACTCAAGGCGCAGATTGCGCGCGGGCTGCCCATCATAGTCGGCTGCCACGTGCCGATTTACACGGAGAAATTTTTCGAGTCTGAAATTGAACGGTGCGGACGGAAAAATTCCCCGCTCTGCGCAAGCCTCTCGGGCGTCCCGGAAGACAAGCTTGCGCTGTATCCGAACGAGGGCTACCGCGCGCCGCGCCGCGCCGCGCCAGCGACGCTGGAAATTATAGAGATTTTAAAGACCGACCCGCACATCAAGGGAATTCTCTGCGGCCACCTTCACGAAAACGTCACCGACACCCTGTCAAACGGCGCAATCCTCTCCTGCCGCGCCAGCGGAGCAAGCGGAGCCTCGCAGATTGTGACGGTCTGCTGACGCGCGCATCCAAATGATTTTTTAATATGCGCGCACAAGCGCGCCTGACAGCTCAGCGCCGAAAGCGGCATCAGAAAAACATTTAATTTTGCACACCGCTTAGGAGCTATGGCTAGAGCTTTTTCTAATCAATTTTGGACAAATCTCATAAAGCATTAACATTTTAAAATGACTCCGTTTTGGTTAGAAAACGCTCCAGGATAAAGCGACGGAATTTGCGCAAAAAACAAACGCTTCAATCTCTTTTGGCGAGGCGCTTTCGGCGCAGAGCGAAGAGCAGCGCGCATAATCCCAAGAGCGCGGCGTATTCCGCGGGTTCGGGTATGGCGTCTATCCTGATTGAGACGCCGTGTTCGTCCACAAACAGCTCGTACTGGCCGGCTTTATTCCCCTCAAAGCTGACGCTGAAATTGTCCTTGGTGTAGGTATCCGCGCTGGATTCCCATTGCAGTATCTGGTAGATATCGGCGGAAGCCGCCGCGCCGTCTTCAAAGGAAATGACGATATCATAGACGCCGCCTGCGTCCGAGAGCGTGAACATGTTCTGCACTATTACCTTGTCGGCCTTGCCCGCGCCAACGTCAACGAGCAGCTGGCCGCCGGACCAGTTCATGTCGTACGCAATCACATTGCCGATTTCGCTGACGCTTCCCGCCGCGCCCGTTCCGCAGGCGCCGAAGCCGCCGCCTTCAAGAGAGAGCAGATTGAGGCCCCATGAGACCAAGGTTCCCGTGCCGTCGTCATATTTTTTCTGGCTGCCGTGGTCTGAAGTGATGAAGAGCTGGCCGTTTTTGACGGCCGTGGTTCCCATGATATAGACGGGGCCCGTAAGGTACTGCTTGTAACCGACGGCGTCCATGGTGATGCTGATGTGGTCGCGCCCCTCGGCTATCTGCGTGAGCGGATTGTATGTGGTTCCTCCGCTTATGTCGTGTATGCGGCTGCTGTAGACGTAGGTTTTTCCGGCGGTCGCTGAAGAGCCCGTAATTTTGATTTCAACATTCTTGTTGTTCGTGCCTCCGCTTGTGGCTATGCGGTTGCCTTCGCTTCCGTTTCCGCCGATGATGCCTCCGACGCTTACGGTAACGGAGGAATTCGCCGCTCCCGTGCTTTCAAGAAGCAGCGCGTGGCTCAAGGATCCGTTGTCGAGCATGCCCTTGACGGCGAGCGCAGACGCGCTTCTCACATAGGCGATATTTGCCGTCGACCCGTCATTGGCCGCGATGTTGTTCGTCAAATTTCCCGTTATTGTGAAAGAGCCGCCCGCGCCGACACCGCTCACGTTCAAATAGGATCCCCCCAGCTCCGTGCTTTTGAATTCCACGCTGCCTATCTCCACATGGGTTGCGAAGTTGTAAAGGGAGAATTCCATATTTGAAGACTTTCCTATTTCCAGGCTGGAGAGCTTCACCTTGCCCGTATCGCTGCGCACATACAGAACGACTTTTTTGTCGGTATTTGCCAGGGAAACTGCGCCCAAAGAGATGTCATCCGTAGCACGGAATGTCGAGGCGCTGTCGCCCGTAAGCGCGCCGTATGAAATCCCCGCGATGTCTATGGACTGCATTATATTGTAAGTGTCGGCTATGCTGCCGAATATCAGCCTGCCCGCTCCGCTTACGTTTATATTGCCGAACTTTACCACGGGAGAGGGCGGAACGGTGGCCGACCCACCCGCAACGGTGGATTTTATGACATTCAAAATGCCGCTGCCGCCAAGCGTCACAAGGCCCTTGAAATCCATATTGCCCGCATACACGTCCAAAGACGCCGTACCCGAAACCGTCGTGGTTCCGGTGACTACCAAATCCGTCATGTCCTGGCTGCCGGTGCCGCCGAGGGTGAGCTTGTTTTTTAAAACGCTGATAGCTCCAACGGACACGTTAAAAGTTGTGTTGCTCTGACCTTTTCTTATCTTCATCGCAACCGTGTCTGAATTCTGTGTGATTGAAGCGAAAGTGACGATTTTCCCAGGAAGCAACGGGTCTGTAATGGCTCCGTTGCCCATGATGATGTCCATGGTGGTAGCCGCGTGCGTGCTGGCGTTTCCAAGCGCGCCTATGTAATATGTCTTGTCCTCCAGCGCCGTGCGCAAGTCAACCTGCGCGGTGGTGAAGACATTGCCGATATACATGTTGTTGGCCGAAGCAGAATCCGTGGCGAAGGTAAAGCCCGATCCCATTGCGGTTCCTCCGTCAATTGAGGTCGTCCAATTTGCGGCGCTGTTGCCGTTGCTAGTCCCGTTCCAATAGTAGTTGTCGGAATGCGCCGAACACAACGCCAACGCCAATATGCCTGTGATGATTTTTGTTTTCATGAGCATCCGTTCCAATAGCCTTGAGTTTATATATGAGTAATAAATAAGATTTTTTCTCGTGAATACAATAAAAATTCAACAGAAATTCAATCTTTCTCCCAAAATTCCATTTTATTTTAAACAATAAACATATATATAAACATCATACACCTGCCCCTCCGCCTTCGCGGCGCGGTTTTTTTATGCGCAAGCGGACGCAAGGATGCTCGAAGCGTACTCAGAAATCGCTCACGCGAAAAAAACCAAACCAGACCCGAAAAGGCAAAATAAACCATCTGCTTAGGCGCGAAACTTCAAAAAATACTTGATTAGGCGCAATGATTGAACTCGCATTCACAGTGGTGAATGTCTCGCCACTCGCTCACGCTCGGGCAAAGCGCTTTGCGCTTTGTTCCCAAGCCGCCTACGCGGCGTGGTTTGGATACGCAGCTATCGAGGATACCGCTTAGACGCAATGATTTGGGATGAAGAGCAAGGCGCAAAAAAATTCCACGCTGGAAGTGTACAAATTAGTACATGACCTGTGTGGAATTTTTGAAGCAACGCCGCTATTCGCCCAAAGCATTCGCCTAAGCCCGGCGCTTGAGCTTGTAGGATATTATCCGCGCCGCGCGCGGGGCGTACTTGATGGGCGAATAAAAAATGTACGCGAGGAAGAGGACGGCGAAGACGTATTCTTTCACCGCGAAGATGAGCATGATGGCGACGATGATGCCGACGAAGGTCCTGAAGCGGGTGGAGGTGTTCCAGGTGATGTGCTTGAAGGAGGGGTAAGGGATGTTGCTGACCATGAAGAATGATATGAGTATCATTATGGGCAGCAGGAGGACGGCGAAATTCTTCATATCGAGCGAGAGCAGCATCAGGGAAATTGAGGCCACGGCGCCGGCGGCGGCGGGTGCGGGAAGGCCGCAGAAATCGCCCTTCTCGTACTTCTCGCTTCCCATGATGTAGGGGTTGGTGAGCACGTTGAAGCGCGAGAGGCGCACGCAGGCGCAAAGCAGGAACATGAAGCCGACCATCCAGCCCGTGCTCTGCAGCACGCCGGCCCAGAATTCCGAAAGGGCGTCATTGGGCTTGAGGACGAGAAAATACATCAGCATGCTGGGAGCGAAGCCGAAGGAGATGCTGTCGGCTATGGAGTCAAACTCCTTTCCGAAGAGCGAGCTTTTGCCCGTTGCGCGCGCCACCCTTCCGTCGAACGCGTCGCAAAGGAAGCTGGCGAGGATGCAGAGGACGGCCATGGCGTAGTAGTACGTGGAGGCGTCGGCGTCTTTGGGGAGGTTCTGAAAAATGAGGGAGGCCACCTTCTGCACCGACGGCGCTATGGAGGTGCCCGCGTCAAAACTCGCCCTTATGCAGCAGATGACGGAGAGGAAGCCGAAGAAAACGTTCCCCGCCGTGAACAGGTTCGGCATGAAGTAAATCTTGCTGGCCTGGTGGACGTTGGCCCAAAGCTGCGTTTTTTTGTCGTCGGACATTATTTTTTAAGGGATTCAAGGTAGCGCCAGAAGCTGTCGTCGCGCTCGAGCATGGTCTCTTCCTTGTAGGGGAGCTTGACGCGGAATACAAAGTCGGCCAGCGAGTTCTTGTGAAGCATGTAGAGCGCGTAAAGCACGTCCCCCTCTAGGCGCTCAAAATATATGCGCCAGTCTCCGGACTTCATCCTGAAGATGTTTTTTCCGTCCCGCTTGAAGAGGCCGATGTCGCCCTTGGGGTGCTCCAACTGCTGCTCCGTGACGGACGAAAACGCGTCCATCAGTTCCAATTGCTCAAGCTTGTCGAGCCTGTTGAGCTCCCCCATGCTTTGGTTGCTGAAAGTGACCTGAAACATTTTTAATATTATTGAGGTCGGACTATTGCAGCATTTGGCATGTTCTTCAAACCAAAAATGCGCTGAAACTTTTTTCAAAACCGCGCGTTAAACCGGATATGAATGGAAAATTTATGAAAACTACAGCACCGCGCGCCTTGCGCGCCCTGATTATCGGCATGATTTCATTGGGTTCGGCAGGCCTGCTTGCGCAGGAAGGCCCCCCGCCCCCGCCGCGCGAAGACGGGCAGCCGCCGCGCGCGCAAAGAGCCGGACAGCAGCGCCAGCACAAGCGGAATGCGGACGCGCCAAAGCCCAACTTCGAGGAGATGATCAAGACTTTCGAGGAGGCTCTGGAGAGCATGGACTCTTCCGACGTGGACCTCTCCAAGCAGGGCGAGGAAGGCTCGGACCTCAACGCCAGAATGAAGATGCTGCTCATGCGCTTCGATAAAAACGGCGACGGAAAGCTCGACGAAGCCGAGCGCGCCGCAGCCAAGGAGGAGCTCAAAAAGAGCATAGAGCGCTTCAAGAACCTTGAGGACAAGTTCGTGGCCCGCCAGCTTGCAAAGTTCGACAAGGACGGCGACGGAAAGCTGGACAAGGAGGAGCTCAAGGCCCTCATGCGCAAGATGCGCGAGGACGCCGACAAATACGCGCAGACCCCGCCCGCCATGCCGGACTACGGCAGCACGCCCTTCTTCATGCGCCCCCCGCGCGAGCTTTTCAAGACGCTCGACGTCAACGCGGAGGAACTGAGCATGGAGCAGAAGTACGAGATCCACAAAGCTTTCAAGCAGATACACGAGTACGGCCTTGAAAAGTTCGGCAAAAGCGCGGACGACAGGCTGAGGCCCGAGGAGGTGCAGGAGCTCGCCAAAGACCCGAAGGTTGCGGAGAAGATAAACGCCCTGCGCGAAAAAATCGCGGCGATGGGCGAAAAGAAACCGGAGTAAATTTCACTTCATTCCCCATACCCCCAAAAAAAAGCGGAGCCCGACGGGCTCCGCTTTTTTTGGATGCCTGTTTTTGGGAACCCGGAAATCAGGCCTTGGATTTGCTCCATACCCGCAGTTTGCCGGGCAGGTGCTTTTCCAGCGCCGAGAAGACTCCGCGCATTGTTATGGGTTTGAAGATGAGGCCGTCAAAGACCTTGTCGGGGTCTTCAATCTGTATGTCCGCCGTCACGGCTATTACGGGTATTCCCGCGGTTTCTGGGCGGGCCTTCGTGATTTTGGCGAACTCCTCCCCGTTCATCTCCGGCATCCAAAGGTCCGTCATTATGAGGTCTGGTTTGGCGGTCTTGAGCATTTCAAGCGCCTCCCCGGCCGAAAGGCAGTCCATCACCGTGACGCCGAAATTCTTCAGCACGTTCCTAAGCACCTTCACGTTCAGCGCGACGTCGTCGACAACAAGAACGGTGGCGTCGAACGTGGATTCCTCCATGACGGCGGAGGGTTTCGCCTCCGAGGGCGCGCCCCTGCTAACCGCCCCGTCGAAAATTTCAACACTTTCGAAATGCAGGGTGAAAGTGCTGCCGACGCCGGGCTCGCTCTCGACGCTTATTGAGCCGCCCATTCTTTCAAGCAGGCGCTTGACTATGGTCAGGCCCAGCCCCGTCCCCTCAAAGCCTCCGCGGCCGCGCACGCGCTGCGAATTGTCCTGCTCAAACGGGTTGAAAATCTTCCCAAGATATTCGGGCGCTATGCCTATTCCGGAATCTTTGACCGCTATGGTGAGCGCGCCGCAGCCGTCCGGCTTTTTTTCGAACGATATCCTGACCCCGACAAAGCCCTCGCTTGTGAATTTTATTGCGTTGCCGATAACGTTCATGAGCACCTGCTTCAGGCGCACGAGGTCCATCATGAGCATGGGCATGTCTTTTGGAAAGTCCACTTCAAGGCGTATGCCCTTCTTGCGCGCCTCGAATTTGAAGATGTTGGCAAACTCCTGGGCGACGGACTGGAGTTCGAGCGGGGCCCTGCGGATTTCAACCTGGCCCGCCTCAAGCTTGGAAAGGTCCAGTATGTCGTTTATGAGGGTTAAAAGCGTGTTGGCCGCAAAATTTATGCTGCGCAGGTTTTCCACGCGCTCTCCAAGAGAAAGATTCGGGTTCTGCGTGAGTTCGGAGTAGCCTATCACCGCGTTGAGCGGCGTGCGCAGCTCGTGGCTCATGGTCGCAAGGAAGTACGACTTCGCCTTGTCCGACTCCTGCGCGGCCTGCATGGCCTTCTCAAGCTTCCTGTTGGCGGCGACAAGTTCCGTAACGTCCGTGGCGGTGTCTATGACGTTTATTATTTCGCCGTTCTTGTCAAAAACGGGCGCGGCTTCCGCGATGAGGTCGCGCCCCCAGAGGTTTATTTCCTCCCGCATCATGCGCTTTTCCTTGATGGCGCGCCTCATTCTTGAAAAGATGGAATTGCGGCATGCCTCGTCCGACGGGACGTCGGTCACCTCACCCTTCATAACGCGCTCCATGGGCCTGCCCATGAAGTTCGCCGCGGCGTTGTTGAGAGAAATCAGCTTGCCATGTGTGTCAAAAAGCATCATGGGCACGTTGACGGTGTCCAAAATCATCTTGCGCTCCCTCTCTGCGGCCTTTGCCTTTTCGGTCTGGGCATGCTTTTCAAAGTCGAGCTCCGCAATCTTGGCCACGCCGCGCAGGAGGGTTTCGTCGCTTTTGGTATAGTCGTGGTAGTCCACAACGTAGTCCGCGCCCATGAAGCCGCAGATTCTTCCGCCCTCGAAAACGCCGACTACCATGCTGACCTTTATCCCGTCCTCCCTGTGCAGCTTGAGAAGTTCCGGAAAATCCGGATTCTCATCGCCCGCCCTGGTGCTGTATTTTATCACCTCGCCGTTCTCAAATTTCTCCATCATGAGCCTGCCCTCTTCGGGCGGAACGTTTCCGATTTTAAACTCCTTGTCGCCTATCTTCGGGTCGTTCCAATACTTGAGGCTGGAGAAGTCCCCGTTGTCGGGGTTGAACTTGTACATGAAGGCCCTGTCGGAACCCATCTTCTTTGCGAGCAGCTCCAGCATGTTGTCCACATTGGCCTCGTGGTCGTCCGAGCGCAGGGCGAAGCTGAGGCAGTCTATTATGACCTCCTGGCTGCCCGCGTATGAGGTTATCTGCTCGCGCTGCGCGTATTCGCGCGTCACATCCCTGAACACAAGTATCAGCCCGTCCGACTTGCCGTCAACAATGATGGGCGATATGCTGTCGGCTATGTGCACGCGGGAGCCGCCCTTGGCCAGCATGTAGCGGCTGTTGACGGGGATTGCGCCCTCAGCCCCCGCAACCCTGCGCGTGGGCGGCGGCAGCGGCGAGGAATCTTCCTGCGAAAAAATCTTATAAACGTCGTCAACGTTTCTGCCGAGAACGTCCGCCTCTTCCGCTTCAAGCATGCGCAGCGCGGCCGGATTGACGAAGCTTACGAGGCCGTCCTTGTCTGTGGCCAGCACGGCGTCGCCTATCGACGTTAGTGTGGTGCGCATCCTCTGCGCAAAGTTCTGCAGTTCGCGCCTGGAATCCGCAAGGTTTGCTATGAGCGCCTTGGAACGGATGGAGGCCGAGCGCGCCCTGCGCAAGACGAGCAGGAGCGCAAGGCACAAGGCGGCGACAATGGCAACGCCGCAGACGCATGAAAAGAAAATCATATAAAGTTAGAGCTTTTTCTAATCAATTTTGGACAAACCTTCATAAAGCATTAACATTTTAAAATGACTCCGTTTTGGTTCAACAGTTTCGCGCATAAGACAAGTATTTGAAAGGTTTTTCGGGCGGATATGTATAGAAATACCTGTCCGGCCGGAAAGCCTTTTAAAACGGAGTATTATGCCGGAGTTGTCTGCCAAAACGTCCATGATTGATTAGAAAACGCTCTAGTTTTTTGAGCGTTAAAACGCCGAAGTTTTCACAATCGTCACATTATTGGCGACCTACCCTAGCCCGTTTTTAATTTCTGTAAAGAGAATTCATTTTACGACTTTTGTTCCGACAACCAGAAACCTGTTGCGGCGCGAAGAGTCGTTGACGGCGCGCGCGGCGTAAGACTTTTCAAGGCCCATTTCCGCAATCAGCCTTTCGGGCTGGCCCACGCCGCATTCGAAAAAGGCCGCGCCCGTGTCTTCCAGAAAATCTGGAAGCGCGGACATTATTTTGCGCAGGTCGGCAAGGCCGTCATCGGGGCTGACCAGCGCCGCGTGGGGGTCAAAATTCTTCACCTCGGGCTGCGCGCTTTCGTATTCGGCATCCGTGAGGTACGGCGGGTTTGAAACTATTATATCGAAACGCCCCCGCACCCCCTCAAACCAGTCCCCCTGCGCAAATTTGACTCTGCCTTCAAGCCCCAGAGCCGCGGCGTTTTCATTTGCGAGGGCGAGAGCCTCCGCGCTTTTGTCAACGCCCAGCGCGCTTGAATTTTTAAAGTGGGCCGCCAGCGCAAGGCTTATGGCCCCGCTTCCCGTCCCCAAGTCTAGAATCTTCAGCGGAGCTTCCGCGTCCTTGAAATACTCGCGCGTGATGATGTCGCAAAGCTCCTCCGTCTCATGCCTAGGAATTAGCGCGCGCCTGTCGCTCTTCAGCTTCACGCCGAAAAATTCGACGTCCCCCAGGATGTGCTGCAAAGGCTCGCGCGAGGCGCGGCGTTTCACAAACTCCCTGTACCGGGCCACGCGCGCCTCATCCAAAGGCTCGTCAAAACGCAGAAACAAATCAAGCCGCTTGCAGCCGAGAACCTTTGCGAGCAGGGCCTGCGCGTCATAATTGGCGTTCGGCACGCCCTTCTGTTCAAAGTAGGCGCGCGTCTTGTTCAGAAGCTCAAGAACGCTGAGCATCCTTTTCCCCCTCCGCGATGAGCGCCTGTATGCGCTGCGCGTAGTCGGCCTCCTCAAGCGCCCTGATGACTTCGTCAATCTCGCCCTCCATGACCTGCGTGAGGGAGTGTATGGTGAGGCCTATGCGGTGGTCCGTAAGGCGGCTCTGCGGAAAATTGTAGGTGCGGATGCGTTCGGACCTGTCGCCCGTGCCTATCTGCTCGCGACGGCTCTGCGCGTACTTTTCGCGCTCCTGCGTCTGCTTGAGTTCTAGCAGGCGCGAGCGCAGAACCTTCATGGCCTTGAGCTTGTTCTTTAGCTGTGAGCGCTCGTCGGCGCACTTCACTATCATGCCCGTGGGCTTGTGGAGTATCTGCACGGCGCTGTCCGTTGTGTTGACGCCCTGGCCGCCAGGGCCGCTGGCGCGCGCCACGCTGATTTCAATTTCGTTGGGGTCTATCTGGATATCCACCTCCTCCGCCTCCGGAAGCACGGCGACGGTCGCCGCCGACGTATGTATGCGGCCCTGGGATTCCGTAAGCGGGACGCGCTGCACGCGGTGCGTGCCGCTTTCGTACTTCATGGAACGATAGACGTCCGTGCCGCTTAGAAGGAAGCAGACTTCCTTGAAGCCTCCCGCGGGAGACTCGCTCGTACTCAAAACTTCAACCTTCCAGCCGCGGATGTCTGCATAACGGCAGTACATCCTGTAAAGGTCGGCAGCGAAAAGCGAGGCCTCGTCGCCGCCCGTGCCCGCGCGTATTTCCACGACGGTGTTGCGGGAGTCCGTCTCGTCCGGCGGGAGCATGAACACGAGTATCTCCTTGCGCAGCGCCTCGCTCTGCACCTTCTGGCTTTCCAAATCCTCCTTCGCCATTTCCACAAGCTCCGCGTCGGCTCCGTCGTCGTCGATGAGCTTCTGGTTCTCCTCCATGTCATTCTCGATTTTCTCAAGCCTGAAGTAGGAATCTTTGAGGTTCGTAAGCTGCTGCTGTTCGCGCGATACGGCGCTGGCGGTGCGCTGGTCGTTGTAAAAATCTGGTGCGGCCATCTTCTCGTCGAGGACGGCGAGGCGCTTTAAAAAGGGGGATATGGAAGGAATGCCTTGCATTTTCGTGAATTTTGCGGTTTAAGGATTTTCCGCAACAATAAAATTGATGGAAGAAAAAAATACAGACATCTCCCCGCGCGACAAGCACATAATAGCCTGCGTCTGGGATTTTGACAAGACGCTTAGCGACGGCTATATGCAGGAGCCCATCTTCGCGGAGTACGGCATTGACGAGCGCAAATTCTGGGACGAGGTCAACGCGCTCCCCGCGCTATACGCCAAGAAGGGAGTGCGGGTGGCACCCGAGACTGTCTACCTAAACCACATTTTAAGCTACGTCAAAAACGGCATATTGAACGGGCTTACGAACGCCAAGCTCAGGGAACTCGGCGGGCGCATAGAATTCTGCGCGGGCCTTCCGGATTTTTTTGATGAGCTCAAGCTCGTCCCCCAAAGCGCCGACGAGTTCCGCAGGCTCGACATCAAGCTTGAGCACTACATAGTCAGCACCGGCCTCGCCGAAATGATACGCGGAAGCAAAATAGCAAAGCACGTGGACGGCATATTCGGCTGCGAATTCATCGAGGAGCCCTACCCGCCAAATTACCTGCGCCAAAAGGAATTCAATCTGGAAATCCCAAGCGCCAACATAAGCCAGATAGGCATGATGGTTGACAACACAATCAAGACGCGCTTCATCTTTGAAATCAACAAGGGCTCCAACAAGAGCGCGCGCATAAACGTCAACGCCTCCATGCAGCCGAAGGACAGGCGCGTGCCCATCCGCAACATGATATACGTGGCCGACGGGCCCAGCGACGTTCCCGTTTTCTCCGTCGTGCGCAAGGGCGGCGGCAAGACCTTCGCGGTCTACACGCCCGGGAGCACAGCGGGGTTCGCGCAGAATGACGAGCTTCTTTCAAGCGGGCGCATAGACGCCTACGGCCCCGCCGACTACCGCAGGGGAAGCGCCACCCACACGTGGCTCGGCATGCACGTCAAAAAAATCTGCGCGCGCATAGTGGCCGAGCACGATGCCGCGCTTTCAAAGAGCGTGGGCAGAACTCCCGAACACCTGCGGGAAGAAATCGGCATTAAGCCCGACCCCGAAAACCGCCAGCAGAAGCTTTTATAAAAGCGTCCGCCCGCGCGGTAAAGTCATTTTGCGGACTTCTGCGAAATCTCTTTCAGCTTCTTTGCAATCAGCGCCTTCAACTCCTCCGTTTTCGGGTCTGCGGAGTGTTTTAGGGAAGCCGACCTCTCGGCATCCTTGAGAATCATTGAGAGCAGCGTCACAAATTCTTCCTCGCTCAGATAGCCCCTATATGCGGTTTCTGTTATAGATTTTGGAGTATTGCAGACCGCAAAAGTATACTTATGCACTTTGACTTTATCGGGGAAAACGCTCGCAAGGCTGTCTTCTTTCGAAATTTCCGCAGCCCTGTCCCTGTTTGTAAGTTTATACGCATACTCATAAGTTTCCAACGAACAGTCTCCGGTATAGCGGAATAAATCCGGCACGTTGTTTATTCGTTCTCTCGGCAGGGAATAACGCGCTTTAATCGTTCCATTCCAATATCTACCTTTGCTTTCACTCCAATTGACAGGAGCAGTTGTTATAGTGAACCCGTAGCGCACTCCGGATGAACCAAAGCTCATCTCGCGCCACTCATGCACGGCCTCCGCCAAAAGCAAAGAGCTTGACAAAGCAAACATCAAAAATGTTCTAATTATCACTGAATTCATAAGGAGCCCAATTTTTAATTTTCTTTTTAAAAAGCATGACGGTCATTGGAACGATGTCATCGCCGGAGTTATTCCCGATATTTAAAGAATATTTGCTTTTGGAAACATCGTAATCTTCTTCAATTTTCCAATAACCGCTCAAGCCGAAATCCCTGTCGTCAGGCGAAGACAGTCCATAAGAGGGGTCCCTGTATTTTTCGCCTATGTATGCGAACTGGTGGTTGTTGAACAAGAGCGGAGTGTTGGGGTTGTTCTGGCCGGGAAGAGAATTCAATGGCCGAACTTCCGCGTAAAGAAGATTTCCATTTGCGTCGAATATATTTATATACGGATATTCCGTGTCTCCGGAAGTTCCATTCCCTATGAAAATCCAATCTTTAACCAATATGCCTTTCTTAGAATCTTCGTCTTTCCACCATCCAATTGTCACATAGGTGCCTGTAGTGTTTATGCCCTGCACGCGGAGGCAGTCCAGAAAAAACCTCGTCCATGCTCCGCACTGGCCGTCGCCGTATTTCAGCAGCTGGGCGACAAAAACATTTTGCGTCTCATGGCTCAAGTAATAATGCAACGTCTTTCCGTCTTTTCTTTTGACCAAACGCGTTTCGAATGCCCGCCAAATTGCCTCAATGAGGTCCGCATCCGTGGAATTTACCGAAAGCCCCTTTGTTGCCGTGCCGGAAATATAATATGTGCTTTCGTGGAAGCCCTCAGCGTCATCGCCTACCGCGGATACGCAAAAGCACGATATCGCAACCGCAAGCAATATATGAATGAATTTCAATATATTATATTTCATATCACATGGATATAATTACTCTAAACAAATATTAAAGTCAATGCGCCAATTTCAGAAAATGCTTGCGCCTTCCCCTATTTGCGGAGAATTTCCGCCGTATGATGAAAAATATTAAACTTTTTGCCACCGACGTAGACGGCGTGCTCACCGACAACGGCATGTACTACTCCAACAGCGGGGACGAATTCAAGCGCTTCAACGCCAAGGACGGCATGGGGCTAGTGCTCCTCAAAAAGGCGGGCATAGCCACCGCCATCATCACCGCCGAAGACACGCGCATAGTTGAAAGGCGCGCGGAAAAGCTGAAGATAGACTTTCCCTGCCAGGGCGTTAAGGACAAGCTTTCAAAGGGGGCCGAACTCTGCACGCAGCTCGGCATCTCCCTCGCCGACACCGCCTACATAGGAGACGACGTTAATGACATCGAGCTTCTCAAAGCCGCCGGCCTCAAAGCCTGCCCCGCGGACGCCGCTAGCGCCGTCAAAAAAATCGACGGCATAATAATACTCAAAGCAAACGGGGGATTCGGGGCCGTCCGAGAGTTCTGCGAACTAATTTTGGCGGGTGATTTTGGCGCATAAGTTCGTTGCTTCGGACGACGAGCGACTGGCCATGTACGCAAAGTACACTCCCACCCGCTCGCATCCTTGCGCCTGCTTCTGCATCCAAAATCCCGCCGCCAAAATATGGTCTTATCCTTTCATATTTAACACACGCGCTGAACGCGCGTCTTGCGACTCACCGCCGAAGGCGGCATCAGAAATGAAACACCTGAATCTTGCCGTTTTGGCGCGAAGCAAGCGGAACTATTGAACTCGCGCTTTGGATTTTTGTTTCACAAAAATCCGCGTCGTATCGCCGCTCGTCGTCGCCAAACAAGTTGCCAAAACTAGAATTTGCCGTATTTGCAAGTCAGCTTGGCCGCAACTTCCACACACTTTTCGCAGGGGGTTTTGTGGTCTCCCTTGATGCGCTTGCAGGCGAGGTCTCCGGTGGCGGCGGAGAACTCGGCGTCCATCGCGGCGTGGTGCTGAGGGGGAACTATGAGCTTGGCGGCGTAAAGCGCCCCGCACATGCCTTCCGGCGCGCGGCCCCCGCTCATGGCCTTGAGCCTGGCGAGGGAATCCGCATTGGCCTCCTTAAAGGCGGCGTAAACCGCCTGCGAGCAGGTCAGCGGGTTGCGGAAAGTTTCCAGAGCTCTTTGCGTGTGGTCCATGTCGGTGAAATTTCCCTTAGTATCGGAAGGCTTCGGAAAATGTCAAAGTGCAATTTTTACAGGGCGTATTCTATTGCGGCCTTCTGGAGCGCGCCTATCTCGCCTATCCCTTTTTTGGCGAGGCGCAGGAAGGCGGAGAGCTCCTCTTCGGAGAAGGTGTCCTCCTCGCCCGAAGACTGTATCTCTACGAATTTGCCCGCGCCCGTCATGACTATGTTGGCGTCAACAGAGGCGTCCTTGTCCTCCTCATACGGAAGGTCCAGAACCGGAGCGCCGTCATACACGCCGACGCTCACGGCCGCGATGGAATCCGTGAAAGGGTCTGCGGAAAGTTCGCCCGTCTTGATGAGCTTTGCAATTGCGATTTTTGCCGCAACGTACGCGCCGGAAATCGACGCCGTGCGCGTGCCGCCGTCGGCCTGAAGGACGTCGCAGTCTATCCATATTGTGACGCCGGGGATTTTCTCCAAATCCGCAACCGCCCTGATAGCGCGGCCTATGAGGCGCTGGATTTCAACCGACCTGCCGTCCTGCTTGCCTTTGGAGACGTCGCGCGGCTTGCGCGTGTGGGTGGAGTACGGCAGCATGGAATATTCCGCGCTCATCCAGCCCTTGGGGGGCGTCAGCGCGTTCATCCATGCGGGCACTTTCTTCTCAATGCAGGCCGCGCATATCACCTTCGTGTTTCCGAAGGAGACGAGCACGGAGCCCGTCGCATGCGGCGCTATGCCCGTTTCAAATTTGATTTCGCGCATCTGGTCATGCGCCCTGCCGTCTTTGCGTACGTTGGAGTTTTCCATAATTAAATTTGAGAATCTATGAGGCCCTTGGCCATGTGCGCGCGCCTCTGCGTGCGCGCGGCGAAATCCGGATTGTGGGTGATTAGAAGCAGGGACGACGAATTCTCCGAGCAGAGCCTGAGGAGCATGGCCATGATTTCCTCACCCGTGGCTTCGTCGAGGTTTCCCGTGGGTTCGTCCGCCAGTATCAGGCGCGGGGAATTGACCAGCGCGCGCGCTATGGCAACCCTCTGACGCTCTCCGCCCGAGAGCTGGCCGGGCAGATGTTTGAACCTGTCCTTAAGGCCCGTGGCGTCCAAAATTTCACGCGCACGGAGTCGCATTCCGGCATTGTAAAGCCCCGCTATGCGCGGCGCAAGAAGGACGTTCTCAAGCGCGTTTAGTTCCGGAACAAGGCAGCAAGACTGGAAGACGAAGCCCATGAAGCGCGCGCGCAGAAGCGCCTGCCGCCTGTTTGAAAGGTTGTCAACGCGCCCGCCGTCCCAATGCACTTCGCCGCCGCCGGCGCGCTCAAGCGCCGCGCAGATGTTCATGAAGGTGGTCTTGCCCGCGCCGCTTTCGCCCGTGAGTGAAATGCTCTCGCCCCTGCGTATGGAAATGTCCACGCCGCGCAGGACTTCTATGACCCCGCCGGAAGGCGATTTGAAGGACTTGCAAAGGCCCCTGGCCTCCAGAATTGTTCCGCCCTCAGTCATTGCGCATGGCCTCCGAAGATTTCAGGCGCGCGGCCCAGATTGACGGTATGAAGCCCGCTACGGTGCAGAGCGCGGTGGCAAAAACGCAGGCGCGCCAGGC
>JAVBSZ010000115.1:0-4833 GCA_031556415.1 Opitutales bacterium
AGCGCGAAAAGCCGCCCATAGTGCTTACGGACCTTTGGATGCCCGACATCTCCGGAGCGGAGCTTGCTGAAAGGGTCAAGGGAAATCCGGCCACCGCCGGCATCCCCGTAGTCGCAATCACCGCGGACACCCAGTTCAGCGGCGGAGACTTTGACGACGTCATCCTGAAGCCCATAACGGTGGATTCGATAAACAGGATATTCGCAAAGTTTTTCGCGGTCAAGCCGGAGTGAGCCGGAAAATTTTGGTTTTTCGCGGCGCGATTTTTGCAGAATGCGTTTGCCAAATAAGCAGGCTGCTTCAAGATGCCTTTGAATATGTCGTACGTGGGCAATGTAAAAACAGAGGGAGTCGTTGAAAAGATAGTGTTCTTCAACGACGAGAACCAGTTTTGCATAGCGCAGCTCAAGCTCACCCAGAAGGGGAGCGAGTTCGATAAGCCCATAACGATAGCCGGCATACTCGCGGGTGTGCAGTGCGGGGAGACGCTCTCCCTCGAGGGAGAATGGGCCAATCACCCGACGCACGGCCTGCAGATAAAGGTAAAAAATTTCAAAACAAAATTGCCGAGCAGCGTCTACGGGATAGTCAAATACCTCGGCAGCGGAATGATTGCGGGCATAGGCAAGACCTACGCCAAGGCCATAGTCGACAAATTCGGCGAGGACACGCTGCGCATAATAGAGACGGAAAGCGCCCGCCTGCGCGAGGTGGAGGGCATAGGCGAAAAGCGCGCGCGCGAAATCAAAAAATCCTGGGACGAGCAGCGGGGCCTGCGGGATGTCATCATGTTCCTGCGCACCTACGGCGTGGGGGTTGCGATGTGCACAAAGATAGTGCGCCGCTACGGCGCGGACGCCCCGCGCGTGATAAGGGAGGAGCCCTACCGCATGGCGCGCGAAATCAACGGCATAGGCTTCAAGACCGCGGACGCCGTCGCGCTCAACTGCGGCATACCCAATGAGAGCCGCCAGCGCATAGAGGCGGGCGTTCTCTTCTGCATAGAGGAGGCGCAGGAGGATGGACACACCTGCATTGACAGAAGCGAGCTTGAGCGCAAGGCGGCGGAAATCCTGCAGGTTGACTACGGCAAGTGTACGCACGCTATCGTTACGCTCATTGAGGAGGGCGAGATTGTCCCTGCGCCCAACGGCCTCCTTCAGGGAAAGTTTTTAAGCATAGACGAAAACTCCATCGCAAAAAACCTGCACAGGCTGGGTTTTGCAAAGAGCCTGCTGCCGCCTATAATCCACGACAAGGCGCTTGAATGGGCGAAGGCGCGCGCGGGCTTTGAATTCGCCCCCGCGCAAAGTGAAGCGATACTCTCCGCGCTCAAGAGCAAGGTTAGCGTGATTACGGGAGGCCCCGGCACTGGCAAGACCACGATTTTAAAATCCGTCTGCGATATTCTTTCGGCTAAGAAATGCACGCCGCTTCTCGCCGCGCCCACGGGGCGCGCCGCGCAGAGGATGAGCGAGAGCGCGGGCGTTCCTGCCAAGACCATACACAGGCTTCTGGGCTTTGACGGAAATACGGGAAAATTTCTCCACAACAAGGACAACAGGCTCAAGGCGAAGTTCGTCGTGATTGACGAGGCGTCCATGTTAGACACCCGCCTCGCCGCCGCCGTGTTTTCCGCGCTTCCCGACAGCGCGCACCTGCTGCTTGTGGGGGACATCAACCAGCTTCCCAGCGTGGGCGCGGGCAACGTGCTCAAAGACGTCATCGCCTCAAAGGCCTTTCCGGTTGCCGAGCTCAACGAAATCTTCAGGCAGTCCAGCCGCAGCCAGATAGTGATAACCGCGCACGAAATCCTGCACGGCATAGACGCGTTCACGGCCTTCAGCCCCGCGCCGCTTTCAAGGATAGACCCCATGGCGGACATCAATTTTGTGGAGGCGCTTGAGCCGGAAGAATGCGTGGGGGCCTGCGTGCGCCTCATTAAAGACATCATCCCGCACATCTATTCCGGCGTTGACCCGCTTTTGGACGTGCAGCTTCTTGCGCCCATGCACAAGGGCACGGCGGGAATAGCGGCCTTCAACCACGCCCTGCAGAATGCGCTAAACCCGCGCGGGGAGGGCGTTTCAAGCGGATTCGCAATCCTGCGCGAGGGAGACAAGGTAATGCAGACGCGCAACAATTACGACCTCGACATCTACAACGGGGACCTCGGGAAAATCGTGAAGATAGCTTCGGATTCGCGCAGCCTCATCGTAAATTTCGACGGCAAGAAAGTTGAGATAGAGCGCGGAGATTTCGGGGATCTGAACCCCGCGTACGCAATCAGCGTGCACAAGTCGCAGGGCAGCGAGTTCCCCATAGTCGTGCTTCCGCTTCTGAAGCAGCACTTCATGATGCTGCAGAGAAATTTGCTTTACACGGGCCTCACGCGCGGGCGCAGGAAGGTGTTCATAGTGGGAGACCCTTACGCGTGGAAGATGGCCGTCAAGAACGCAAAATCCCTACAGCGCAACACCGCGCTCAAGGAGAGGCTCGTATGAGCGTTTCAGCTTGTATGAAAAAATTAACCTCCGCGCTTTTTTGCTCCTGCGCTTTGATTCTGTTTTTTGCCGCGTGCGCAAAAAGCAACCCGCCGACTTGGAAGGCGCAGGGGCCCGGCTTCGCAGAGAACAAAGGCGTTGTGGAAGTCTATTACGACCAGGACAGAATCGAAAGGGCCTTCGGCTACCACGGCGTCATCACCTTTGAAGAGGGCGATCTGGAGCGCTGCAAAAAACTTGCGGCAAAACACGGCGCCGACGGCATCGTCATAGAAAACAACAAGGCCTACGCCTTCAAATACACGGACAAGCTCACCAAAGAGGAGAAAGAATTAATATTGCACTTTATTGCCCCCACTTATTATCGGGATTAAAACAGTTTTATATTTTAAGTGCAAAAAAAACGGACTACAATTTGGAGCCCGTTTTTTGTTAATTATATTTCGAAGAATTCCTAGTCTTCAAGTTCGACCGTGATGGTCTTGATTTCGCCGTTGAGTGCGAAGGGAACCTTGTATTCCTTGGAAATGGTCGTGCCGTAGTCGCAGCCGATGTCGTAGTATTCGGAGATGCTGAAGCGGTAGGGTATGGTCTTCTCTATGCGTCCGGAGGCGACTTTGCTTCCGTCAACATATATGGTGGCCGTGCCGCCCGCTCCGGGCTTCTTGGTCTTTGCGATGTCGGACTCGAATTCGACTTTCACCTTGTGCTTTCCCGCGTTCATGGGTTCCTTGGCGCGCACTTCGTAATACTCGTCCGGGTTCGGCGTCCGGTAGCCGAAGACCGCGACGCCGTCCTTTATCCAGAAGCCGAAGCCGCCGAACTGTCCGCCCATCGCGACAATCATGCCGTTGGGCGTCTCCTTTCCGAAATCGACGTCCGCCTCAACGCTGAAAGACGTGTTCTTGAAGTTTGGCGCGACCGACTCCTGTATGTGGCTTATCGCCGTGAAGTACGTGAACTTGGATTTTCCCTCGTTGACGTTAGGACGGTTCTTGCTGTCTATCAGGTAGAACGTGGTGCTGTTCACGTTGAGGGGGAAGGCGTTGTACTTGGAGGCCTCCATGACGAAGAGTTCCTGCAGTTCCTTGAGCTTTTCGGGGTATTTTTCCGAAAGGTCGTGGTTCTGCGCGAAGTCCTTTTCAACGTTGAAAAGCTCCCATCCCTTCACGTTCGGGCCGTCCGCTTTACCCATCATCCACGGGGCCGTAACCGGCTTGGCGGCGGCCACCCAGCCGTCTTTGTACATGGCGTAGAAACCCAACATTTCAAAGTACTGCTTTGTGTGGGTGCTCTTGGCCTTCGCGTCGTCAAACGAATACGCCATGCTGACGCCCTCTATGGGGCGCTGTTCGACGTCGTTGACCTTGTCGGGCTGCTCAATACCTATCATTTCAAGCAGCGTGGGTACGACGTCAATTATGTGGTGCCACTGGCTGCGTATCTCGCCCTTGTCCTTGATTTTCTTGGGCCAGGATATCACAAAGCCGTTGCGCGTGCCGCCATAGTAGGAGGCGACCTGCTTCATCCATTTGAAGGGAGTGTCCATGGCGAGCGCCCAGCCGGCGGAGTAGTGGTTGTATGCGTCCGCGGTGCCGAGCAGGTCTATCCTCTTTGCCACGGTTTCAATGTCCTCCACCATGGCGTTGAAAACGTAGTTCTCGTTGACGGAGCCCGTTATGGCGCCTTCGCCGCTCGCACCGTTGTCGCCCTGGATGTAGATGACGATTGTGTTGTCCTTCTGGCCTATGTCTTCGAGGGCCTGGAGGATGCGGCCTATGTAGTGGTCCGTCTGTTCAAGGTAGCCCGCATAGACTTCCATCTGGCGCGCGTACACCTTCTTTTCCGTGTCGCTGAGCGTGTCCCACGCGGGGATTTCCTTCGGGCGCGGCGTCAGCTCGGTGTCTTCGGGGACTATGCCGAGCTTCTTCTGGCGCGCGAGGGTCTCTTCGCGGAGCTTGTCCCAGCCCTGGTCGAACTTGCCCTTGTATTTGTCGCTCCATTCCTTTGCCACCTGGTGAGGGGCGTGCGTGCCGCCGGGCACGTAGTACAGGAAGAAGGGCTTGTCGGGCGCGAGGGATTTCTGCTGCTTCATCCAGTTTATGGCGCGGTCGGAAATGTCCTTGTTGAGGAAATAATCCGGGTTGCCGACGTAGGGCGCTACGGGGTTCGTGCCGTCGTAGAGCGAATACGGGTGGTATTGGTCGCTTTCCCCCCCTATGAAGCCGTAGAACCTCTCGAACCCGAGGCTCGTGGGCCACCTGTCAAGCGGGCCGACGACGCTGCTGGCCTCGAAGTCCGGAACGGTGTGGTTCTTGCCGAACCATGC
>JAVBSZ010000130.1:0-5399 GCA_031556415.1 Opitutales bacterium
TCGCCGTCCAGAACGGCGCAAAAATGGCCGTCATAACCGGCGGCGAACCCTGCATGTACGATTTGAACCCGCTTGTGGACACTCTCAAGGCCGCCGGCCTGCGCGTGCACATAGAAACCGCGGGCATCTTCGACCTTCCCAAAAATGCCGACTGGGTCGCCGTAAGCCCCAAGCTCTTTTCCCCGCCAAAGCCCGAGGTTCTCGCTCTCGCCAACGAGCTCAAAATAATCGTCACCGACGACCCCGAGCTTGAGGAATACTCCCGGTTTTTCGGCGGCGCCAAAAACGCCACCTCCATCTGGATCCAGCCCGAATGGTCCTGCTCCCACCACAAAACCCTCCTCAACAAACTCTGCGACTTCGTCCGCGCCTCCGGTGATTTCCGCGTGAGGGCGGGGTGGCAGCTTCACAAAAACTATTTCGCCCGTTGACGGCCGCTTTTGGCGCGGAAGTTCGTTACTTCAAAAACCTCGCACAGGTCATGTACTACTTGTACACTCCCACCGCGAGGTTTTCTCGTGCCTGCTTCCGCATCCAAAATCGCCTCGTCAATTTGGCGAGTGCTTCGGGCGAATAGCGGCGTTGCTTCAAAAATTCCACACTGGTCATGTACTACTCTGTACACTTCCTGCGCGGAATTTTTTTGCGCCTTGCTCTTCATCCCGAATCATTGCGCCACTCGATGCTTCATCCAAACCGTACCGCCAAAACGGAGAGCATTTGAAGTTTTATTTCTGATGCCGCTAAAGCGGCGAGTCGCAAGACGCGCTTTAAGCGCGTGCGTTAAAATAGAAATCAAACGAAGTCTCGTTTGGATTATATAACATCTATTTGATGACCCGTTTGTTTTCAGATTTTGAATTTTGCAGAATGCAAAATAAAATCTGAAACCGAACCGTTCACGGCAGGCGGGAACGTAGGAGGTTCGTATAATCTCAACAAAACCGAATGCGCAGCATTCGCCGTGCAGGGCCGCGCCTTGCCTCGGGGAGTTTGAGGGGACGAGAAGTCCCCTCATATAATAAAAGGCAAAAGCTTCATCTTAAAAGGGAGTGTCTTGACATGGATTTGGAAGAATTTGTTGTGCAGTGGATTTGGATTTGGGGATAAAAAAAACGGTTTTATTGTTGAAAAGGCGGGAGGGTTGTCGTACTCATTTCGGGATTTTTTAAAATTATGCCAAAACGCACAGACATTAAGACCATATTGATAATTGGCTCCGGCCCCATCGTGATAGGCCAGGCCTGCGAATTTGACTATTCGGGCACGCAGGCCTGCAAGGCGCTCAAGGAGGAAGGCTACAGGGTCATACTTGTCAATTCCAACCCCGCCACGATCATGACGGACCCCGACTTTGCGGACGTCACGTACATAGAGCCGCTGACGGTTGAGATGCTTGAGAAGATAATCGCCAAGGAGCGTCCTGATGCATTGCTTCCGACCCTCGGCGGGCAGACGGGCCTGAACCTTTCGCTGGAGCTTTCCAAGCAGGGAGTATTGGACAAGTACGGCGTGGAGCTCATCGGCGCCAAGCGCGAGGCCATTGAGAAGGGCGAGGACCGCGAGAAGTTCCGCCAGGCCATGATAAAAATCGGCCTGGACATCCCGCTGAGCAAGGTGATTCACGACCTCGAGGGCGCGCGCAAATGGATAGAGGAGAACAACACTTTCCCCGTCATCATACGCCCCAGCTTCACGCTCGGCGGCAACGGCGGCGGCATAGCGTACAACTTTGAGGAGTACGAGCGCATGGTGGCCTACGGCCTCAACGCCTCGCCCGTCAACGAGGTGCTCATAGAAGAGTGCCTGCTTGGCTGGAAGGAGCTTGAAATGGAGGTCATGCGGGACCACAAGGACCAGTGCGTGGTCATCTGCTCCATAGAAAATTTTGACCCCATGGGTGTGCACACCGGAGACTCCATCACGATGGCGCCCGCGCTCACCCTCACCGACAAGGAGTACCAGCTCCTGCGCGCGGCCTCCTTCGCCATCATACGCGAAATCGGCGTTGAGACGGGCGGCAGCAACATACAGTTCGCGCTCAATCCCGACAACGGCAGGCTCATCGTCATAGAGATGAACCCGCGCGTTTCGCGCTCCTCCGCGCTGGCCTCTAAGGCGACGGGCTTCCCCATAGCGAAAATCGCCGCCAAGCTCGCGGTCGGCTATGCGCTTGACGAGCTCAAAAACGACATCACGCGCGAAACCCCCGCAAGCTTTGAGCCTACGGTTGACTACATCGTGACTAAAATCCCCCGCTTCGCGTTTGAAAAATTCGTGGGCGCGGACAACACTTTGACGAGCTCCATGAAGAGCGTGGGCGAAGTGATGGCCATAGGCCGCACCTTCAAGGAATCCCTCCAAAAGGCGCTGCGCTCGCTGGAAATAGGCACCCGCGGCTTGGGCGGCGGCGGCAAGTTCGGCGGAAACGAAATCACGGACCTGGGCGAAATCAAGAAGGGCCTCGTGCGCCCCGTGGCCGAACGCATTTTCTACGTCCGCTACGCCATCAAGGCTGGCATGACCAATGACGAAATCTTCGAATTCACGAAGATAGACCGCTGGTTCCTTGCCCAGATACGCGGCATTGTGGAGATAGAGGACGAGCTCGCAGAGGCGGGCATACTCAACCTCGGTGAAGACCTCCTCAGACGCGCGAAGGAGGCGGGCTTCATGGACCTTCAGATCGCGGAAATCTGCGCCACGAAAATCCGCAACATAAAGCAGCTTCGCGAAAAGTTCGGCATCAGCACGGTGTACCGTCTTGTGGACACCTGCGCGGCGGAGTTCGAAGCGTACACTCCGTACTACTATTCAACCTACGGCGTTGAAAGCGAGCTTAAGCCGTCCACCAAAAAGAAGATAATGATTATAGGCGGCGGCCCCAACAGGATAGGCCAGGGCATAGAGTTTGACTACTGCTGCGTGCACGCCTCCTTCGCCCTGCGCGACGCGGGCTACGAAACGCTGATGATAAATTCCAACCCCGAGACGGTTTCCACAGACTACGACACGTCGGACAGGCTCTTCTTCGAACCACTCACGCTAGAGGACGTGCTTGAAGTCTACAAGCAGGAGAAGTGCGACGGCGCGATAGTCCAGTTCGGCGGGCAGACCCCGCTAAACCTGGCGACGGAGCTCAAGGAAAACGGCGTCAACATAATAGGCACCTCGCCCGAAAGCATAGACGCGGCGGAAGACAGGCAGATATTCAAGAAGATTCTCGAAAAGCTCAATTTGAAGCAGCCCGTCAACGCAATAGCCACGGCGCCGGAAGACGCTTACGAGCTCGCGGGCCAGATAGGCTTCCCCATCCTGCTTCGCCCCAGCTTCGTGCTCGGCGGCAGGGGCATGTTCATAGTCTATAACATGGACGACATGAAGAAGGTCATCCGCGAGGCCTTTGACGCCGCGCCCGGCAAGCCCGTGCTTTTGGACAAATTCCTCGAAGACGCAATCGAGCTGGACGTGGACGCCATCAGCGACGGCGAAACGACGGTCATAGGCGGCATGCTTGAACATATCGAATACGCCGGCGTGCATTCCGGTGACGCGGCCATGGTGCTGCCCCCGCGCACGCTGCAGGAAAACATCCTCAACGAAGTGCGCGAGGCCACCTACGCGCTGGCAAAGGAGCTCAAGGTCATAGGCCTCATGAACATCCAGTACGCCATCAAGAAGGGAGAGCTTTACCTTTTGGAAGTGAACCCGCGCGCCTCGCGCACGGTTCCCTTTGTTTCGAAGGTCATAGGCGTGTCTTTGGCGAAACTCGCCGCGCGCGTCATGGCTGGCGAAAAGCTCAAAGACCTGAACTTCACTAAGGAAATCATACCGCCCTACAAGGCCGTCAAGGAAAGCGTATTTCCCTTCGCGCGCTTCAGGGGCTCGCAGGTCATGCTCTCGCCTGAAATGCGCTCCACAGGCGAAGTCATGGGCATAGACAAGGACCTCGGCATGGCTTTCGCGAAAAGCCAGATGGCTGCCCAGCCCGGCCTTCCCACTTCAGGAAACGTCTTCATATCAGTCAAAGACCATGACAAGGAGGCGGCCGTTGAAATGGCCAAGGCCTTCCACGACCTCGGCTTCAGCATATTCTCCACCGCGGGCACGGCGGCAATAATCAGGGAGAAGGGCATACCCGTCACCAAGACCTACAAGCTCAGCGAAGGCGCGCGCCCCAACGTGGTCGACATGGTCAAGAACGGCCAGATGAACATCATCATCAACACGCCCTCGGGCATGACGCCGCGCCTTGACGAAAACATGATACGCGAAGAGGCCATACTGCGGAAAATCTGCATGATCACCACCGTCATGGGCGCTTATGCGGCGATAGAAGGCATCAAGGCGCTCAAGAGCAAGGCGCTGGAAGTCAAGAGCCTGCAGGAGTATATCAGGGAGCTTAAGAAATAGGGCCTTCCTTTTTGAACGCCGCCGGACGGATGCATTTCGTGAGGCGGCGTTCGCATTTAAGAATGGACAAGCTTCACCGATAGCGGATAACGTTTCCGAAAATTCAATGGCACAGAACACGTTTCAGCAGACCGTTGACAGGGTCTTGGAGAAGGATGCGCGCTATGCGGCCGCCGCCTACGTTTTTGTGCGCATGGCGCTGGACTACACAGTCAAAAAATTCTGCGAGGGCAGGGGCGGCGAAAAGAAGGTTCGCCACGTCAGCGCAAAGGAGTTTCTTGAAGGCATAAGGCTCTTCGCGCTTGAAAGTTTCGGGCCCATGGCCTCCACGGTGTTCGAGGAATGGGGCGTCAAAAAAACCGACGACTTCGGCAACATAGTCTTCAACCTCATAGATGCGGGCGACCTGCGCCGCACGGAGGACGACAAACTGGAGGACTTCCACAACGTGTACAACTTTAAAAGGGTCTTTGACGACCCGTATATGCCCTAAAAAACATGGACGACGGACTGCGCATAGAGAATCTTGAAGTGAAAATCGGCGAGAGGAAAATCATAGACGGTTTTTCCCTGCATGTGCCCAAGGGCGCGGTGCACGCCATAATGGGGCCCAACGGCACGGGCAAAAGCAGCCTTTCAAAGGCGCTTCTCGGCCACCCCGAATACGCGGTGAGTGCAGGAAGCGCGTCGCTCGACGGCAAGAACATCGTGGGCCTTTCCACCGATGAAATCGCGAGGATGGGGCTCTTCCTCTCCTTCCAGTATCCCGTTGAGATAAACGGCGTGAGCATAGCCAACTTCATCCGCGCCTGCATAAAGGCGAGGCTGGGCGAGGGAAAGGACGTCGTGGCTCCGGAGTATTACAAGGAACTTTACCGCTGCATGGATCTGATAAAAATCGACCCTTCCTTCACCGCGCGAAGCCAGAATGTGTAATTAATCGCCTGCGAAAAGAAGCTTGTCGACAACAAGCAGATGATCATAAT
>JAVBSZ010000107.1:0-3892 GCA_031556415.1 Opitutales bacterium
CCCTTCGAAGTGGAAGGCACGCAGAAAAAGGCGGAGGCCGTCAACGCGCTCAGGCTCCTCGAACAGCATTGCGACGCCACAATACCGCTGCCCAATGACATCCTTTTAAAAAGCGCGGCGCAGAACGCGGGCCCGCTTGACACATTCCTGAAGGCGGACACCTGCATGAGCATAGCCGTTAAAAGCATCTGCACCATGCTGCTTAAAACGGGCCTCATCAACATAGATTTTGCGTTCATCAAAACGCTGTTCGCAAAAAAAAGCAAAAAGACGCTCTTCGGCATAGGCATAGGTTCGGGCGAAGACTGCGTCAACGGCGCGCTTGCCGACCTTGCAAACTGCCCGCTTTTAAGCCTGCCCCAGCCTCCGGAAAAGGCCGACAGCGTCCTCATAAACGTCATCTGCGGCGCGGACCTGGGCATGAACAAGCTCCAGTACATTCTCGAAAACGTGGCTAACAGCTTCTCCGCGCGCGACAAGGTGAGGCTGGGGGCCACCGTCGATGAAAACTTCACGGGCAAAATTGAAATCTGCGTGCTGGGCGTAAGCGGCGTTCCGGACATCGTGCAGCCTCAGTCTGAAATACAGGCCCAGACCGCGCCCGAAAGGAATTTCAAAGACAGAAACCCGCGCGGAAAGCGCATGGTTTCAAAAATAAAAAACAAGCTGCTGCGCGGCAGGGAAAAATCCGACCTCGACCAGACGGAGTTCTCATTCGTAAAAATTTCGCACCAGCGCGGATTTTTTGAGGACACCTCCCTCAACATGTGGGGAGGGGAAGACCTCGACGTGCCCACCTACATGCGCAGGAACATCAAGATACATCCGTAGGGAGCATCTTGCTCATTGTCCGTTCCGCCTGCGGAATAGTATAGGAGACAGCATGAACAGCGCCGAGAGGCACACAAACCAGTCTCCGTATTTCACATAGAATGTCGGAGAGGGAGTCTGCGCCATGAGCAAATCCGCATAGCCCGCGCCCCTGAAATATATGCTGCCGAAGTCGTCAACAAGCGGAGAGGTCTTAAGAGGTTTCAGGTTGTAAGGGTTGAGGGGAAGGCCGTTCTCGTTCACTATGTCGGAAATTTCCGAAATTTTTTCAGCGTCCTCTCCGGAATAGATATTGCCGTCGGTATCGCGCAGGGTGACTGCCGAGCCCATGCGCCCGAATTTGTCGAACACGCAACTGAGGCCGTTGTTCGAGGCGCGCATGAGCGGAAGCCCCGTGCTTGCCGCCTGCAGTGCGGAGTGCGAGGCGTGCTGCCAGGCGCCCGCCTCCTTTCCGTACCATGAGTCATTCGTGCAGACGAAGAGGAAATCCGCGCCCAGCCGCGCCTGGTCAAGCCCGCAGGCCGGAAAGATATCCTCATAGCATATCATCGTGCCCGCCTTGAACTGTCGTCCTGAAATTTCAACGGGAATGACGACGGCGCGCTCCCCCCTTTTAACGCCCATATCGGGAAGCACCATGCCCACAGCCCACTTGGCCCAGAACGGTACGTATTCCCCGAAGGGAACAAGCTTTCTTTTGGCGTAAAAATTTTCGGTGTCCAGACCCGTTTTTGGCGAAATTGCAAAGGCCGCGTTCTGCGCCACGAAGTCTCCCGAACCCGCGGGGTCTTCAAAATACGCCACGTTGCCCGTGAGTATGGGCGCCGAAATATTCCTTGAAAGGGCTTCAAAATACCTCTGGATTTGCGGCATGCCGATGATGGGCCAGCGAGGCGGAGTGGCGGCCTCGGGCAGAATTGCTATATCTACGCGGGCGCATTTGAGCGCGTTTGTGAGGTTGGCCACAACATTAAGGTTCTCCTGCGCCAAGGCCTCCTCCCACTTGAGTATCCCCTCAAAGTTCGTCTGCACGAAGCCCACGCGCACTTTGACAAGCCCGTCAAGGCTGCGCGGCAGGGCGGCGGCGTACGCCCACACGCCTGAAATCAAAAACATCAGCGCAAGGTAGAACTCCGGACACATCCTTGAAAAGGGCCGCCCTTCCCCGTACGCGCCGCGGAGCTTTGACCTGTGCCAGAGCCTTATCCTGCACGCGTATTCGGCAAGCGCCATGTTGAAAAATATGACGATGAACGACACTATCCAGACGCCGCCGAAGCCCGCCGCGTAGATGTTCGCCGGCATGCGCCACTGCGAATGCGCAAGGCACAGCCACGGAAAGCCCGTGAATATCCACGAGCGCACCCACTCAAGAACAACCCAAAGCCCCGCGAGCGCAAGCAGCCTTGCGAGACGCGGCAGAAAGGCATCCTCGGTTTTAGGAACGGCATAGTAGAGCGCGGCAAACCATATCCACACAAAAAACGAAACCGCTATTGGCAGCCCGAGAGCAGCAACATAGCCCGCAGGAGGATAGACGTGGCGCAGCCATATCAGCATGATGCCCCACGCGAGGTAGCAGCCCACCGCCGTGAAGAGCGCCCATTTCTTGAAGCTTATCGCCTTTGCCTTCGCCGCAAGATAGACGGGGATTGCGAAGACGAACGCCGCAAGCTCCATGCCGAAGGGCTCAAAGCAGAGCATGTAGAGGATGAAAGCAAGAAAGATTCCCCCGTAAGGGAGAACCTTTGCGCCGCTGTTTTTCATGCCCGACATGCGCGCGAAGAAGCCGCCTACTGCTTGAGAACCCAGCCCTCGTTCAGGATGAGCTGCTCCGCCTTTTTGAATTTCAGAGTCTGCGTCTGGCCGCCCTTCGATATCGTCACCATGTCGTTCCTGCCTATTTTCGGAAGGCTGATGGTCACGCTCGGCAGCTGCATTTCGCGCTTCTGCGGAGCCTGGGGCTGCGCGCCGTCCGGGTCCGCGGGGCCCGACGTGCGGACTTTGCCCTGTATGCGGCTTATCATTGACTGCAGCGCCTCCATGCTCGACGCGCTTCTGAAAATGCCAAGGCAGACTTCGCCCCTGATTTTTGAAAGCAGCGCCTCGAAATATTTGAACGCCTCGCTCTTGTATTCGTTGAGCGGGTCTTTCTGACCGTACCCGCGCAGGCCAACGCTGCGGCGCAGGTCTTCCATCTCTGTAAGATGGTCCTGCCAGTGCCTGTCTAACGAGCGCATCACGACGAAGCGCTCTATCATTTTGAGCGCGACCGGGTCTTCAACCTCCTCGCGGATTTTGTAAGTGTCCTCAATCTCCTTGAGGATGGTTTTCTGCATCTCTTCCGGAGTCTTTCCGGAAAGCATTTCAGCCGTCACGTTGACGGGGAAGCGGCTTGTAAGCCAGCTTACGAACTCCTCAAGCCTCTGCTGCTCGACCGCCGCGTTTGCGGATACGGCGTCTATGCGCTCAAAAAGCTCCTCGGAAACGAGCTCCATCACCGTCGTGCGCGGGTTCTCCGAAGAGATGATGTCGTTGCGGATTCCGTAGATGATTTCCCTCTGCTTGTTGAGCACGTCGTCATACTGAAGGAGGCGCTTGCGGATTGTGTAGTTTTGCCCCTCCTTGGTCTTCTGCGCCCTTTCTATGGAGCGGTTGAGAAGCGGATGCTCAAGCGCGGTGCCCTCCTCAAAAGTTTTGTCGAGCATTTTGGAAACCATGCCGGCGTTTGCGAAATGCCTGACCAAATCGTCTTCGAGCGAGAGCAAAAATTTTGACGAACCCTTGTCTCCCTGGCGCGCGCAGCGCCCGCGCAGCTGCCTGTCAACGCGGCGCGATTCGTGCCTCTCTGTGCCCAGAACGTAAAGCCCGCCAAGCTCCTCGACGCCTTCTCCCAGCTTGATGTCGGTACCGCGGCCCGCCATGTTCGTGGCTATTGTTACGCCGCCGTTCTGGCCCGCGCGGGAGACTATCTCCGCCTCCTGCTCGTGGTGCTTTGCATTCAGAACCGTGTGGACGACGTTGTGGCGCTTGAGCATCCTGCTCAGAAGTTCGCTGGAAT
>JAVBSZ010000133.1:0-5988 GCA_031556415.1 Opitutales bacterium
TAAAGAGGACAAGGAAACCGTGGAGGAATTTTTGGCCAAAAACCGTCCGGGAGAGTAGGCGGGCGCCGTACAAAAAAGCGCGGGCTTTTTCGCCTGCGCTTTTTTATAGGGAAATGCGGAACTGTTTTTAGTCTCTAGAGCACATGCGCGCCGATGGCCTCGAGCTTCTGCAGGAAGCTGGGGTCGGCGTTGGAGTCGGTTATGATTTTGTCTATCAAATCAAAGTCCGCAAAGAAGCGCGTTGAGCGCACACCGAACTTCGTGGAGTCGCAAAGCATGATGCGTTCGTGGCAGAGGGGGAGGACGTTCTCCTTGAATTCCGCGTGCATTTCCACCACTTCGCTGGCGCCGCGCTCGAGGTCGAGTCCGTTGCCCGAGAAGAAAATCTTGTCCACCGAGAACTTTTTGACGGCGCTCCATGAGAGCAGGCCGCCGAAGCTGTGGCTTTCGCGGTCGAGCTTGCCGCCCGTCATTACGGTCGTGATTGCGGTCTTCGCCATCAGCGGCATTACGACGTCGTGCGCGTTGGTGATGACGGTCAGCTTCATGTCGGGCAGGGCCTCCGCAAGCGCCAGGGCCGTGGAGCTTGAGTCCAGAAGTATGGTCTCGTTCTCCCTGATTAGGGCGAGCGCCTTTGCGGCTATCTCCTGCTTTGCGTTGCGGTTTTCCTTGAGGCGCTTGTGCAGCGGAAGGTCGCTAACGCGCTTTTCGATGCGCAGTGCGCCGCCGTGCGTGCGGATGAGCTTGTTCTCGGCGTCGAGAGACTCAAGGTCGCGCCGTATCGTTTCGTCCGTGACGTTGAAAAGTTTGGCAAGCTCTATTGTGCGCAGGCTGGGCTGCGATTCGAGCATGTTGAGAATTACCCTATGTCTTTGGCGTGCTAGCATGGGACAGAAAAAGCCGAAAAAATCCCTCGAAGTCAAATATATTAAAGAAAGGGGCGTGGCTTTCTAAAGAAATTTTGGATTTTTTTGTTTTTTTGCTTGATTTGTTTGGAATAATCTTTGAATATGGTGTCGAAATTTATTAGAAAAAGTTTGTATTTGACGGAGTTTCTTACAAATTGATTCGCTGAGAATGCACATTTTAAACGGGCGTCACGATGAGTTCTGAAGTAAATATTCCAAGCAGAAGCGCAATAGAAAATCTTATCAGGGAAGCGGTTTATAAGCAGATGAGGCTGCCCGTTCCCCGCGCCGTCGGCGCGCCGAATCCGCTCGTTGTGAACGTCAGCGCAAGGCACTGCCACCTCACACAGGAGACCGTGGAGGCGCTCTTCGGCAAGGGTTACGAACTCACCGTGCACAAATGGCTTTACCAGAAAGGGCAGTTCGCCGCGAAGGAATCCATTACGCTAATCGGCCCGCGCAGCAGGATAATTTCAAACCTTAGGATACTCGGCCCCTGCCGTCCCGCAAACCAGGTTGAGCTTGCCCTCACCGACGCGCGCGCGCTGGGCTTTGACGTTCCCGTGCGCCACAGCGGAGACATCAAGGGCTCCCCGGGCTGCATGCTCATGGGCCCGAAGGGATTTTATGAAATGAGCGAGGGCGTAATCCGCGCCGGCCGCCACGCGCACATGGGCCCTGCCGACGCAAAATTCCACGGAGTGAAAGACAAGCAGATGATAAAACTCAAGGTGCACGGCACAAACGCGCTGGTGTTCGAGGACGTCCTCTGCCGCGTGGGCGAAGACCTGCGCCTTGAAGTGCATATTGACACCGACGAAGGCAACGCCTGCGGCCTCGAAGAAGGCACGCTTTGCGAGCTCGTCAAATAAATTTACAATTAAACAAACCAAAAAAGGAACAAGAAATGAGCGAATCAATAGGAATGATTGAGACTAAGGGTTTCACTGGCTTCATCGAAGCGAGTGACGCCATGGTTAAGGCGGCGAGCGTCGAAATCGCCGCGCAGATCAAAATCGGCGGCGGCTTCATGACCGTCGTTGTCAAAGGGGACGTGGGCAGCGTCAAGGCGGCTGTGGAAGCCGGAAGCGCCGCGGCCGCGGCCGTGGGCGAATTCGTCGGCTCAACCGTGATTGCGCGTCCGCACGCGGAGCTGCTCGCATCTTTCACCAAATAACAAAACAGGAAATATTTATTATGAACGCTAATCAGGCATTGGGAATGATAGAAACAAAGGGCCTCGTCACCGCCATGGTGGCTGCGGACTCCGCTTTGAAGGCGGCGAACGTGACCATGCTCGGCTGGAAGAAGGTCGGCAGCGGCCTTGTCTCGGTATTTTTCGCGGGAGACGTGGCGAGCGTGAAGGCGGCGGTTGATGCGGCTGCGAGCGCCGGCGCACAGGTCGGCGAAGTAATCGCGGTTGACGTGATTGCGCGCCCGCACGAGGACATCGCAAAGCTCGGCGACTTCATCGCCTAATAAAACAACACCCGGCTCATTCCTTATGAAGGTGCTCATCGCCAATGTCGGCTCCACGAGCTACAAGTACACGCTGTTCGAACTTGATTCGGACGCGTGCGAAGTTGTTGCCAAGGGCGGCATTGAGCGGGTGAGCGACTACAATTCGGCGATACGCCAGGGTTTGGAAGACATTAAGAAGAACGCGGGCGTGGACGAGGCCCAGATAGACGCGGTCGCATTCAAGACGGTTCTGGGCAAGAACGTTTCGGGCCTCAGGGAAGTGGACGGCGAAGTAATCAGGGCGCTGGAGGATATGACCTTTGTCGCCCCCGCGCACAACCCGCCCTACATAGCGGCCATACGCGCGTTTGAAAAGACGCTGCCGTCGGCAAAACGCATGGCTCTCTTTGAAACGTCCTTCTACCAGTGGGCCCCCAGGGCGTGGGCTAGGTACGCCGTACCGCAAAGCTGGCATGAGGCAGGAATCAAACGCAACGGCTTCCACGGCGCAAGCCACAAGTACGCCGCCGAAAGGGCCGCGGAACTCTGCGGCAGGACGGACGCCGCCGAGAGCGCAAAGATGCTCTACGTGAATGGCGCACCCGCAAAGCTTGAAAGGCCCTTCAGGCTCGTCAACTGCCATTTGGGCGGTTCCAGCAGCGTCTGCGGAATCTTGAACGGCGCGGCGATAGGTGCCAGCATGGGTTTCAGCCCGCAAAGCGGCCTCCCGCAGAACAACCGCGTCGGGGACCTGGACGCGATGGCAATCCCCTTTGCGATGGAAACTCTGAAGCTGACACTTGACGGCGCTTTGGAAGATTTGTCAAAGCGCGGCGGCCTGCTCGGCATCAGCGGGGTTTCAAATGATTTCAGAGACATCAAAAACGCGATAGAAAAGGGCGATGAAAACGCCGCCCTTGCGCTCGAAGTGCTGGTGTATTCGGCGAAGTCTTATATTGGAAACTTTGCCGCGCACATGGGCGGGCTTGACTGCGTGAGCTTCAGCGGAGGTATGGCGGAGAACAACCCCGTCATCAGGACCAAGATACTCGAGGGGCTGGGCTTCCTCGGCGTGGAAATTGACGAAGAGAAAAACAAAGGGTGCGTCTCCAAAAAAGAGGGGCTCATCGGGAAAGACGGCGCGAAGGCGCAGGCCGCCGTCGTATGCGCGGACGAGGAAATAGTCATAGCGCGCGAGGTGCAGAGGTTCCTCGCAAAATAGCGCGAAAAATTTCAAATTAAAAATCAACTCAAAAAGGAAAAACGAAAATGGCAAATGCAATAGGTGTATTGGAAACTAAAGGTTTGGTGGCGCTGGTCAAAGGCACGGACGCCATGCTCAAGGCGGCGAGCGTGTCGCTGACGGGCCCCGTCAAGGACAGCGGCGGCGCATACATGAGCGTGCAGATAGCCGGCGACGTGGCGAGCGTGAAGGCCGCCGTGGACGCGGGCGCGAATGCCGCAGCCGAAGTGGGCACGGTTCTGAGCGCGCACGTGATTGCGCGTCCGAGCGAAGAGATAGTGTCCTCATTGATGGGCGCGCCCAAGGCCAAGAAATAAGGGGGGCATCGCAATGCTTCTTGCAAAGGTAACAGGGCAGGTTGTAGCCACCCAGAAGGACGGCAAGCTCAAGGGGCGCAAGCTCACGGTGCTGCGTCCGCTGCAGGTGGACTCCGCAACCGGAGAGCTTGTGGAGGGCAAGACGACGGTTATCGCCGTTGACTCCCTCGGCGCGGGCGAAGGGGAGCTTGTGCTCTTCTGCCAGGGCTCCAGCGCGAGGCAGGCCGAAGGGCTCAAAGAGCTTCCGGTTGACGCGGCCGTCGTCGGCATAGTCGACAGCGTGGACGTGATGAAAAAAACGCTATACAAAGGCAGTAAGAAACAATGAGCTTTCAACTTGATGAAGATTCAATACGCGCGATAGTCCGCGACGTAATCGGCAAAATCGGCGCGCAGCAGCAGGAACCCCCTGCCGACTGCCCCTGCAGGCTTGAAAAGAAGGCCGCGCAGGCCGGCGGATACGTTCCCACTGGCGGGGGCGACGGCATATTTAACGACGTTGACGCGGCAGTCTCTGCGGCGCGCAGGGCCTTTTTGCAGCTTTGCGAGCTCAGCTACGCGGGCCGCAACGAGGTCGTAAAGCTCGTCAAGGAAATCACCATAGCCAACGCGCAGGCCTGGGGAAGGTTCGAGTATGACGAATCCAAAATCGGCAGGCTGGACCACAAGATAGAAAAACTTCAGATAATAGCCGGAGTGCCCTCCACCGAGTGGATGCGGCCTGACGCCTTCAGCGGCGACAACGGCATAATGCTTGAAGAGTACGCGCCCTACGGCGTCATCGGCGCAATCACGCCGCTTACGCACTCGATACCGACCATCGCGGGCAACATAGTCAACATGGTCGCGGCGGGCAACGCGATAGTATTCAACCCGCATCCGGGCGGCGCAAAGAGCGCGTGCCTGGCTGTGAGCACCTTCAACAAAGCCATCGAGCAGAAGCTCGGCATCAAAAACCTGCTCTGCTGCATTGAAAAGCCCACGCTTGATTCCTTTTCCGCGCTGGCGAAGAACCCCGACGTTGCCATCATGTGCATCACGGGCGGGCCCGGCGTAGTGGCTGCGGCGATGAAGAGCGGCAAAAAGTGCATCTGCGCTGGCCCGGGCAACCCTCCGGTCATCGTCGATGAAACCGTGTGTCCCGACAAGGCGGCAAAGGACATCATCACGGGCTGCGCTTATGACAACAATCTGCTCTGCGTGGGTGAGAAGGAAGTCTTCGTCCTCGCGCCCGCTTATGACAAATTTATTGCGGCCATGAAGCGCAACGGGGGCTTTGAAATTTCCGGCGCGGCCCTTGAAAGGCTCACAAACGCGGCGTTTGAAAACAAGAACGGCCACTGGGCGCTCAAGCGCGATTTGGTGGGAAAAGACCCCGAGGCCCTTGCGGCCGCGGCGGGCGTATCTATTCCTGCGGGCACGCAGCTTCTCTTCGCGCAGACCGACGCAAACCATCCCTTCGTAATCGAAGAACAGATGATGCCCATGCTGCCCGTGGTGAAGGTGAAGGACTTTGACGAGGCGCTCGAATGCGCCAAGAACGCCGAGCACGGCTACAGGCACAGCGCCATAATCCACTCCCTCGACGTTTCGAGGATGACGGCGATGGCGCGTTTGCTCGACACCACCGTGTTCGTGAAGAACGGTCCCTGCACGGCGGGGCTGGGCTTGGGCGGCGAAGGCTACCTCTCGTACTCAATCGCAACCGCGACGGGCGAGGGCATCTCCAACCCCAAAACCTTCACGCGCAAACGCCGCTGCGTGATGGTGGGCAACCTCAACATATTCTAATATGCAGCTGGCAAAGGTGGTAGGCAACGTTGTTTCCCAGTGCGCCCACAAGAGCGTGCGCGGCAACGCGCTTTTCATCTGCCAGCCCATAAACGCAAACGGCGAGGATGACGGAGACCCCATCGTCGCCATCAGCCCCTTCGGCGGCGGCATGGGGTCAAAAGTCGTGGTCACGTCCGACGGCAGCGCCACGCGCGGCTACGTGAAAGACTCCAAGAGCCCGCTGCGCTATTCGATAATCTCCATAATTGACGAATAATGAAGCTAG
>JAVBSZ010000134.1:0-12656 GCA_031556415.1 Opitutales bacterium
GTGGCCGACGCCGCGTACTATCTTGGCGAAACCGTGCAGGTTGAGCCCGTCTATGAAAACCCCGACATGCCTAAGGGCGCCAAAGAAAAGAAGGCTTTTGACCCGCGCAAGAACCCGCAGATAAAGGACGCCGTCAGGCTCACAGACGGGTATGACTTCCATTTCCTCGCGCGCACCTTCCTCGGCGAAATGTATTTTGAAGACGGCAAAATCCGCCACAAGAGCGGGATGAGCTACCACGTCATAGTCGTGCGCGACGAGGACGTGATGAGGATTGAAATCCTCGAAAAGCTTGAGAAGCTCGTAAGCGACGGCGCAAACATAGTCGCCGTCAGGCCGAAGCACACGCCCGGGCTTGAGAATATGCCCGCGGCGGAAGACTCCCTCAAGGCCCTCGCCGACAAAATGTGGGCCGCGCCGCTCACAAGCGAAGGCTTCAGGGTCTACGGGAAAGGCCGCATTTACGAGCCTGCGAACGCGAAGAACATAGGCGAAATCATGCAAAAGCTCGGCGTCAAAAAAGACTTCGAGTACGCCGCGGGGGACAAGCAGAGCGAAGGCATCTTCCTTAAATACATGCACAGAAAAACCGCGGATGAGTGCTTCTACTTCGTCACCAACCAGACGCGCAACAAGGCGGTGCGCGCGGAATGCGTGTTCAGGGTGGACGGCTACGTGCCGGAGCTTTGGAACGCCGAAACCGGCAAAACATACATTTCCTCCACGTGGATGCGCACGGATGACGGCCGCACGAAGGTGGTGTTCGACCTCGACGAAAACGGCTCCGTCTTCGTGGTGTTCCGCAAGAAAGCTGACGGCGGAGAACTCCACGCAAAGGCCATGCCTGCCAACGCGGAACTCTTCAATAAGGACGGCGCTCTCTTCGCAAAGACCTTCAAGGACGGTGAATTCTCCGTGCAGACTGCGGATTCAAAAACGCTCGCGGCGAAGGTTGCAAATCTCCCGAAGGCGCAGGAAATCAAGGCCGGATGGATACTCTCATTCCCGAAAATCACCCGCACTTACGAGCTAGACTCCCTGAAATCATGGACGATGCTTGAGAATTTTGACGACAAGCATTTCTCCGGCACCGCAACATACACCAACAGCGTGAAAATCACGGCGGACATGCTCGCAAAGAGCAGGGGAATTCTGCTCGACCTCGGCAAAGTTGAAGTTGCCGCCCAGGTCTTCGTCAACGGAAAATACGCGGGAACGGCGTGGCGCGCGCCATACGAAATCGACATCACGAAGTTCGTCAGGGAGGGCGATAACGACCTCAAGATACTGGTTACAAACGCGGCGGCAAACAGGCTCATCGGAGACCAGGAGTTTGAAAACCCCTACCTCTCGCAGAAGACCGTCAACGAGCGCATCGAACGCAAGCCCAATTCCGGCGGCATCCCCGCCATCTATGAGCACTATTACGACGAAAAGTACACGCTCATACAGCCCTGGCTTTACGACGCCTCCCTGCCCCGCCCCGAAACGCAGCGCAAGGCGTGGATACTCTACAACCCGTATAAGAAGGGCAAGGCGCTGTTCGATTCCGGCCTCATGGGGCCCGTCGTAATGCGCCCCTACGAAATGGCGCAGCTCAAATAAAAATCTCAAACGCAAATTATATATGAAAATGAAAAAGACACTCTTCACCGTTGCGGCCTGTGCCGCACTCGCCTGCGCGGGGGCGCAGGAAAAGTACGATATCGCCGCCTACTACTGGCCGGCGTACCATCCGGACCCGCTCTGGCAGGACGGCCTAGGCATCTTCAAAAGGGGCATCGCCGAATGGGAGGCCATTGACGACGCCACGCCGCGCTTCAAGGGGCACGACCAGCCCAAAGTGCCAGTCTGGGGCTATCTTGACGAATCGAAGCCGGAAAATATGGAGGTTAAGATAGAGGCCGCAAGCAAGTACGGAGTAAACGTCTTTATATTCGACTGGTACTGGTACAACGACAAGCCCTTCCTCGAAGCCGCGCTCAACGAGGGCTTTTTGAAGGCCAAAAACCGAGACAAGATGAAGTTCTTCCTCATGTGGGCAAACCACGACGTCACCGACGTCTGGGACCACAATAAGCCGAACAAGGAGCTGAACAAAAACCCAATCTGGATAGGCAGCACGGATTTGGAAATCACCAAAAAGATTTTCGACCGCGCTGTGGAAAAGTATTTCAAGGAGCCGACATACTACAAGATAGACGGCAAGCCCGTGTACAGCATCTATGAACTGAGCACCTTCATCAAGGGCGTCGGCGGCCTTGAAAACGCTAAGGCCGCGCTGGATTATTTCCAGAAGAAAACCCAGGAAGCGGGCTTCCCGGGCGTCCACATCCAGACTATGTGCTGGAACCTGCCCAAAGACCTGCAGGGAGTGCCGGGCGACACCACGCCGACTTCCGGAAAAATCGTGGAATTCCTCGGCATAAACAGCTTCACGTCATACCAGTGGATACACAACGTATCCGCCAACGGCCGTTCCTACAAGGACTGGGGCGAGCTCAACGTGAAGAAGTGGGACGACTTCAAAAACCAGTTCGCCATCCCCTACTTTGCCCACGTGGCGATAGGCTGGGACAACAACCCGCGCTGGACGCGCGACGTATTCAGGCCGATAATAATGGCGCAGTCACCCGCGCAGTTTGAAAGATTCCTGCGCGAGGCCAAGGAGTGGACGGACAAAAACCACCCCAAGGGCCCCAAGCTCATCACAATAAATTCCTGGAACGAATGGAGCGAAGGCAGCTACCTTGAGCCCGACGAGACCTTCGGCTGGGCGTATCTTGAAGCTGTCAGAAGAGTTTTTTTGACGAATGATTAGGGCGAATAGCGGCGTTGCTGCGGAATAATTGCGACCCTCACGTACTTCAGTACGCTTCGGCCCGCAATTTTCCTTGTGCCTTGCTCTTCATCCCAAATCATTGCGTCAAAACAATTCCATTCAACGCAAATTCAATCATTAAAAAAACGGGTTTCCCTTTGCGGAAAACCCGTTTTTTTTCTAAATTCTGCTGGATTTTGCTCCAGGGCGCATATGCCCTTACTTCAAAATTTTGGGCTCAAAGGTTTTGGGGTCCACATTCAGGCCTTGCGGCAGGTCCTTGGCGCCGAGACGATGCCATTTTTGAGTCCGCCCTATGAAGAAAATTTTGCCGCGCACGTTCAAAACGTTTTCGTCGCCGTCAAGCCATATCACGCAGGAATAAATTTTGCCCTTGGCGGGGTCCATGATCTCCCCGCCCGACCACTCGTCGTCGTCTTTGGCCATGTTCCAGATTATGTCCAGACCGCAAGTTTTGGGCTTGCCTTTCACGTTCTCGGCGACGCGCTTTTGAGTGGCGACGGTGTCCACAATTTCGCCCGTTTCCAGACTGTAAACCGCGATAATCCTGCCGTAAAGCTTGTCGCCCTTCTCATAGAGGCATACGATGCTTTTGGGTTTCTGGGTTTCGTCGTCTATGGTCCTCCAAAAACCCAGAACATTCTCGGCGGAAAACGCGTTTATGACGGGGAGCAGGGCCGCAAATATGAGTGCAATTTTTTTCATGGCGCACATTAAAAATACGCAAAAAGAATAAGCGAGACATTTTATGCGCCCACACGCACTTTGGCGTGAAACTGGCAAAATGCCAATGTTCCGTTTTTCATAAATTCGGCCATTTTGCATTCCCTTTCTTTCAGGCTTAAAACTTGTCCGCGCCATCCCTTTTTAACAATTGATTTTTTGAAAAAAGAGGGCATTATTATTCGTTTCAAAATCAAAAAAATGAATGCTGATTCCAAAACGGTGAATGTGGGCATAACGGGCGCCTCGGGCTACGGCGGCATAGAGCTTGTAAAGCTGCTCTGCCGCCATCCGAACGCGCGTCTGAAGCGCGTGACCTCGCGCAGCCTCGCGGGCAAGACCGTTGAGGGCGTCATGCCCGCGCTCGGGCACCTCCTGCCCGCGGGCATGGAGTTCACCTCTTCAGACCCCGAAGAGCAGGCGAAGGATTCCGAAATCGACGTCTGGTTTCTCGCGCTTCCGCACGGCGTCGCGGCGGAGTACGCAAAGCCGCTCATCAAGGCGGGCAAGACCGTCATAGACCTTTCGGCGGATTTTCGTCTGGGTTCAATCAAGCGCTACTGGGAGTTTTACAGGACGGAGCACCCCGCGGCGGATTTGCTCGAAATGGGCAAGTACGTCATACCGGAAATCATTCCCGCCTCGGCGGAAGACAAGCTCATAGCGTGCGCAGGCTGCTACCCGACCAGCATCCTCATGCCGCTGGTGCCGCTTCTGCGCGCGAAGGTCATAGGCGGCGAGAACATCGTCATCAACAGCTACAGCGGCGTAAGTGGCGCGGGCAAGAAGGCCGAACTCATGTACGCATATTGCGAGCGCAACGAAAGCGCGATGGGCTACGGCATGCCCAAGCACAGGCACCTTTCGGAAATCGAAGAGCAGCTTTCATTGGCGGCAAAAAAGGACATCGTAGTCCAGTTCAACCCGCATCTGGCCCCCATGAGCAGGGGCATATCCACGACGATAGTCTGCCCCGCGGGCGAGAGCAAAATTGAAGACCTGTACGCCGCTTGGAACGCGCAGTACGCGGGGCGCAGGTTTGTGCGCGTGCTCAAAAGCGGAACCTTTCCGGACACCCTCAACATCTCGGGCACCAACAGGTGCGACATTTCCGCCGTGCATGACGAGCGCACGAACAACTTCGTAATCACAAGCTGCCTGGACAACCTCGTCAAAGGGGCGAGCGGACAGGCCGTGCAGATTATGAACCTCCTCCTCGGCTTTGACGAGGCGGCGGGCCTTCTCTAAATTTTTTCAACTTTTCATTTTTCCACCAAAATGAACGGCAAATACACCATTGAGATAATTGAAGACAGCGACGGCATATCCGACGTCAAAGGCTTTTCCGTTTCCGGAATAGGCTGCGACATCCGCAACAAGAACAGCCTTGAGAGGCTTGACTTGGCGATAATATGCGCGGACTCCCCCGCGACATGCGCGGGAGTCTTTACGACCAACGACGTCAAGGCCGCGCCCGTGCTCGTGGATATCGAACACCTCAAGGCTGCGGAAAAAATCAGGGCCATAGTGGCCAACAGCGGCAACGCCAACGCCTGCACTGGCGAGGCGGGAATGGCGGACGCGCGCAAGATGTGCGCCCTCGTTGCGGAAAAACTCGGCGCAAAGTCACAGGAAGTTTTGGTCTGCTCCACGGGCCGCATAGGCGAGAATCTCCCCATGGGGAAAATTGAAGGCGGCATAGCGGAAGCGATGAAGGCGCTCTCAACTTCGCCCGAACAGTCGCGCAAGGCGGCGGGCGCCATCCTCACTTCGGACACCAAGCCCAAAACCGTCACGGCGAAAGTCCAGGTCGGCGAACAAACCTTCACCGTCGCGGGCATGGCGAAGGGCGCGGGCATGATAGAGCCGAACATGGCCACCATGCTCTGCTTCGTCTGCGCGGATGTTGACATTGAAAAATCCCTTTTGAAGGAGTGCCTGCTGGGTGCCGCCAACCGCAGCTTCAACCGCATAACGATAGACGGCGACATGAGCACGAACGACACCGTGCTCTGCCTCTGCAACGGTGAACCGAAGGCGTCAAAGGAGAACGAAGACATCCTTGAAGCCTTCAAGGAGGCGCTCGCCCTCGTGTGCAAATCCCTCGCGCGCAAGATGGTTTCCGACGGCGAAAAAATCACAAAGGTCGTGGAGCTGCGCGTAATTGGCGCCTCGTCCCCCGCGCAGGCGGAAAAAATCTGCCGCTGCGTGGCGAATTCGCTGCTTGTCAAATCATCATGGTTCGGCTCAGACCCAAACTGGGGAAGGCTTGCCGACGCCGCGGGCTACGCCAAGACGGGCATGGACTTTTCCAAGACGGACATCTTTTACGGAGACTGCGCCGCAATCTTAAAGGGCGAACCGCAGAACGCCAACAGGGCCGAGTGGAAGGAGATAGTCTCGCAAAAGACCTTCTCCATCACCATAGACCTCAACATGGGAACTTTCGAAGAGAGCATCCTAACAACAGACCTCACCAGCGGATATGTCGAATTCAACAAGGGAGAATAGCGCAATGTTTTCCGAAATAACAAAAAAGGCCGGCATACTCATTGAAGCCCTGCCCTACATACAGCGCTTCAAGGGTTCAACCTTCGTGGTCAAGTACGGCGGCGCCTTCATGGACGACCCCGACGTGCACGTGCGCAGCCGCGTTGCCCAGGACATCGCGTTTTTGGCGAGCGTGGGCATAAACGTCGTGGTAGTGCACGGCGGCGGCAAGGCCATAAGCAGGGCGATGTCCGGCGCGGGCCTCACGCCCGAATTCAAAAACGGCATGCGCGTGACGGACTTGAAGACCGTCAAAATCGTCGAAAAGGTTTTGAACAAGGAGGTCAACGGGGAAATCTGCGAGCTTCTTAAAAAGGAAGGCTGCAACCCAGTCTCCATGGCGGGCAACGACGTGCTCGGCTGCGAGAAGCTCTTTACGGAAACGCCCGAAGGCGAAAAGCTGGACCTCGGCTACGTCGGCAAAATCACCAAGGTGAAGGCCAAGCTCATCAAGAAGGCCATACTCGACGGCTTCACGCCCGTCATTTCCCCCATCGCGATGGGAGACGATGACGACATGCCGTACAACACAAACGCGGACGTAGCCGCGGCGGCGGTTGCTGCGGCCCTCAAGGCGCGCAGGCTCGTCTTCCTTTGCGACGTACCAGGCTTGATGCGGGATCCCAAAGACCATTCAACGCTCATCTCCCACCTCAAGATGGAAGAGGTTGAAGAGCTCAAGAAAGAGGGCATCATAGGCGGCGGCATGATGCCCAAAGTTGACAGCGGCGTTGACGCCCTTCAAAACGGCGTGCGCAGGGTGCACTTTGTGGACGGCTACATGCCCCACAGCCTGCTGCTCGAAATTTTCACGGACACCGGCATAGGCACGGAGATAGTCAATATATGACCACAAAGCGGAAATACGACGATTTCGTGATAGGCAACTACGGCGAAAGGCTCATTGCCCTCAAAAGCGGCAAGGGCTGCACCGTCGTCGATGAAAGCGGAAAGAAGTATCTGGACTTCGGCGGCGGCATAGCCGTATTGAGCCTGGGCCACGCGAACGAGGCGTGGGTGAAGGCAGTGTGCAGGCAGGCGCAAATACTCGCGCACTGCAGCAACCTCTACATGAACGCCCCGCAGGCCGATTTGGCGGAAGCGCTCGTCAAGAATATCGGAGACGGCAAAGTTTTTTTCTGCAACAGCGGGACGGAGGCGAACGAGGCGCTCATCAAAGCCGCGCGCCTGCACGGCCTTAAAACTTCAGGCGCGACCGGAAAGAAAATTAAAATCCTCTCCGCCGTCAACGGCTTCCACGGAAGGACGATGGGCGCCCTCTCCGCAACCGCTCAGGAGAAGATACAGAAGGGATTTTTTCCCATCCTCCAGAATTTCGAATACGGAATTTTCAACGACCTCAAGAGCTTTGAAAAACTGATGGGCGGCGACGTTGCGGCGATAATCGTGGAGCCCGTGCAGGGCGAAAGCGGCGTGACGCCCGCAACAAAACAGTTTTTAAAGGGCCTTAAAAATCTCTGCAAAAAGCACAACGCCCTCCTGCTTTTTGACGAGGTGCAGTGCGGCGTTGGCCGCACGGGAAAATTCCTGGCCGCGCAGAAATTCGGAGTGATGCCGGACGGCCTCTCCCTGGCCAAAGGCCTTGCGGCGGGCTTCCCCATAGGCGCGGTGTGGCTTGCAAAAAAACACACGGGCCTCTTTGCGCCCGGCTCCCACGGCACGACATTCGGCGGCAATCCGCTGGCGTGCGCGGCGGGCCTTGCAACGCTTAAAGAGATAAAATCCAAAAAGCTTGAGCTCAATGCCGAAAAAATCGGCGCACATTTAAGGGCGGGTCTTGAAAATCTCGTCAAAAAATATCCGCAGAAGCTGAAGCTCGCGCGCGGCCTCGGTCTCATGCAGGCGGTGCTCTTTCAGGACGCGTACTCAAACGGCGCGGCCTCGGCCGCGTGCATAAAAAACGGGCTATTGCTCATACCCGCAGGCGCAAACGCGCTGAGGTTTCTGCCCCCGCTCAACATCAAAAAGGCGGACGCCGACGCGGCGCTCAAAATTTTTGAAAAAACCGTGAAGGAATTGTAATCTAAAATGGCAGCCAGATCATTTTTAAAGGAGACGGACTTTTCCGTCAATGAGGCGAAGGAAATCTTCGAACTCGCAAACAGGTACAAGCACGTCCGCGCGGCGGGGCTTCTGGACGTCATAGGCGGCCAGCCCTGGGGGCTGCTCTTCTTCAAGAAGAGCACGCGCACGCGCATATCGTTCGAGGCGGGAGTGTACGAATTGGGCGGGCACCCGCTCGTGCTCAACGCGTCTGACCTCCAGCTTTCGCGCGGCGAGATGGTGGAGGACACGGCAAAAATCATGGGCCGCTACCTTAAGGGCGTCATCATACGCGCCTATGAGCATTCAATAGTTGAAGACTTCGCAAAGCACTCCGGCATACCCGTAATCAACGCGCTTACCGACTTCCTGCACCCCTGCCAAAGCTACACGGACATCTTCACGATGATGGAGCACTTCGGAAACGGAGTGCCCACGCTGGAGGCCATCAGGGGCAAAAAGTTCGTATTCTTCGGCGACACCTCGTGCAACATGGCCTACTCCCTCGCGCTCGCGGGCGGCATGTTCGGCATGGAAGTCACGCTCTGCGGACCCGAGGGCTTTGAACCCAACCCCTCGCTAGACGCGCTTTTTAAAAACGCGAACATTGAAAAAACCTTCACCTTCACTTCGGACCCCGTCAAAGCCGCAACAAACGCGGACGTCCTTTACACCGACGTCTGGGTGAGCATGGGCATGGAGGACGACAAGGAGCGTCGCCTAAAAATCATGGCGCCCTACCAGGTTAACGAGAGCCTTTTTTCTCACGCCAAAGACGGAGCAATCTTCATGCACTGCCTGCCCGCGCACGCTGGCGAGGAGGTCTCTTCGGGCGTCCTCAAAAGCGCAAAGAGCGTGATATTCGACGAGGCAGAAAACCGCCTCCACGTGCAGAAGGCCATCATCAGCAAGCTAGCCCGCGCGTCGCAGGCGTAATGCGCGCCTTTTTAATTTTTTCCAAAACATAAACCTTAATCAAAATTTTAACAGGATAAAAAAATGAAAGTAGTACTCGCATATTCGGGAGGGCTCGACACCTCCGTAATAGTCAAATGGATCAAAGACCGCTTCAACGCGGAAGTCATCACCTTCGCGGCCGACGTCGGCCAGGAGGAGGAGCTTGACGGCCTCGCGGAAAAGGCGAAGGCGACGGGTGCAAGCGCCCACTACACCGTCGATTTGGTCGACGAATACGTGGCGGACTTCATCTACCCGATGATACGCGCCAACGCAATCTACGAGGGCCAGTATTACCTCGGCACTTCAATCGCGCGCCCGCTCATCGCCAAGGCGCACGTGCAGATAGCTCAAAAGGAGGGCGCAACCCACGTCGCCCACGGCGCAACCGGCAAGGGGAACGACCAGTGCCGCTTTGAGCTCACCTACGCCGCCCTCGCGCCGGATTTGCAGATAATCTCCCCCTGGCGCATGGCCGAATTCCGCGAAGCCTTCCCGGGCCGCACGGAGATGATTGAGTACTGCCGCCAGAACAACATCAACGTGGAGGCCAGCGCAAAGAAGCCCTACTCGATGGACCGCAACATCCTGCACATCTCCTATGAGGCCGGCATTCTTGAAGACCCCTGGTTTGACCCGACCACGCCCGAAAACAAGGGCATGTTCAAGCTTTCAGTGGACCCCGCCGACGCTCCGAACGAGGCCGAGTACATCGAACTCGAATTCGAAAATGGAGACTGCGTGGCCGTCAACGGCAAGAAGATGAAGCCTTCGGACATCCTGAGAACTTTGAACAAGCTCGGCGGCAAGCACGGCATAGGCCGCGTGGACTTGGTCGAAAACCGCTTCGTGGGCATGAAGAGCCGCGGCGTGTACGAGACCCCGGGCGGCACCATTCTCATGAACGCCCACAGGCAGATGGAAACGCTCACGATGGACCGCGACCTCATGCACCTGCGCGACACGCTCATCCCCAAGTACGCGGAGCTCGTCTACTACGGCTTCTGGTTTGCGCCGGAACGCGAGGCTTTGCAGGCCTTCGTGGACAAGTCGCAGGAATGTGTCTGCGGCACAATCCGCCTCAAGCTCTACAAGGGAAACATCATTTGTGTTGGCAGAAAGAGCCCCAAGAGCCTTTACGACGAGAACATCGCCAGCATGGAAGGCGTCAAAAGCGAGTACAACCAGGACGACGCCACGGGCTTCATCAAGCTCCAGGCGCTGCGCCTGCGCCAGCGTGCGCGCAAGCAGGGGGTGTCGGAAGAGTCTCTCAAAAAGTCGTCGGAGTTGAACCGCGAATAATTTGGCGAACGTTTTTGAGTTCTGGCTTTGGTACTTTTATTTCATGACCGGTCATGTAGTTCACTACACTCCCGCCCATAAAATAAAAGTGTCCGCGCCATATTCTCAAAACCGTTGCGCCAAACGGTTCCATTCAAAATTGAACTCTTTTTGATTTTTATTGACTGAACTGAATTTCTCCGCCCTACTTACGATACAAATTCGAAAATGAAAAACTTCGCAGCAACGCTCAGCCTTCAAGGGATGCTTCTTCTTGGAAGCCTCCTTCTGCGCGGCCGCGCATAATGTGAAGTTTTATATTAACGGGAAATAAAATTTTGCAGGCGCGGCGGACGAACAAAAAGTCTCCCGCGCCTTAATTTTTTTTACACATAAAGACCATGAAAAATGCCAGCAAATACAAGATAGAACGCTTCACGGCCGACCTGAAGGACAGGCAGTGGCCCAACAGGCGCATAGAGCGCGCGCCAATCTGGTGCAGCGTTGACCTCCGCGACGGCAACCAGGCGCTGAGCGTGCCCATGAACATTGCCGAAAAGCTGGAACTTTATGAGACGCTCCTGAAAATCGGCTTCAAGGAAATTGAAGTGGGCTTCCCTTCGGCGAGCGACACCGAATTCAACTTCCTGCGCAAGCTAATTGACGACAAACGCATACCCGACGGCGTCGCGGTGCAGGTGCTGACCCAAAGCCGCGAGGCGCTGATACGCAAGACGTTCGACTCCCTCAAGGGCGCGAAGGAGGCCATAGTGCACCTCTACAACAGCACGTCAGCCCTGCAGCGCAAGGTGACCTTCAAAATGACGCGCGAGGAAATCAAGCAGATCGCCGTAAGCGGCGCAAAGCTTGTGCGCGCCCTGGCCGACGAGGCCGAGGCGGCGGGCACGAAAATCCGCATGGAATACTCCCCCGAAAGCTTCAGCGACACCGAAATGGATTTTGCGCTGGAAGTCTGCGAGGCAGTGAAGGAAATCTGGAAGCCGACAGTTGAAAACAAAATCATCCTGAATTTGCCCGACACCGTGCAGTACATGATGCCCAACAAGCACGCAGACCAGATTGAGTGGATGAGCAGGCACATATCGGAGCGCGACAAGGTTTTAATCAGCCTGCACACGCACAACGACCGCGGCACGGGCATAGCCGCCACGGAGCTGGGCCTGCTGGCGGGGGCCGACAGGGTTGAAGGCACGCTCTTCGGCAACGGGGAGCGCACGGGCAACCTGGACATCGTGAACGTCGCCTTGAACATGTATTCGGAAGGCGTGGACCCTAAGCTGGACTTCTCAGACCTGCCCGCGATACGCGAAACTTACGAGCGCTGCACGCGCATGCAGGTTCCGCCGCGCCACCCCTACGGCGGGGACCTGGTGTTCACGGCCTTCAGCGGCTCCCACCAGGACGCCATCAAGAAGGGCATGGACATGCGCGCGCAGGCGAAGGAAGCTGCGGAAGACGCATGGGAAGTGCCCTACCTGCTCATAGACCCCGTGGACATCGGCAGGGACTACGAGGCCATCATCCGCATAAATTCGCAGAGCGGCAAGGGCGGCGTGGCCTACATTCTGGCTAGCGACTTCGGCTTCGATTTGCCCAAGGCCATGCACGCGGAGGTTGGAGACCACGTCAACGCAATCGCCGACAAACTGGGCAAGGAGCTGACGTCGCAGGAAATCTTCGCGCACTTCAGGGAGGAGTTCGTGAACGTGTCGGCGCCGCTCAAACTGGAAAGCTACAAGATAAGCTACGCGGACGCCGAGGACGACAAGGCTGTTTCCATCCGCGCAAAAGTCTCTTTGAACGGCGAGGAGAAGCTGCTTGAGGCTTCAGGCAACGGCCCAATCAACGCCTTCGTCAACGCGCTGGAAAAACTCGGCGTCAAAAATTTCAGGCTGAAAGACTACCGAAGCCACGCCATAGGCACGGGCTCCGCTACGGACTCCGCCGCGTACATCTGCCTGAAGACTTTTGACGAAACGCTGAACGTCTGGGGCGTGGGGATGGACTCCAACATTGAAAGCGCGGGTCTAAAGGCCCTCGTCTCCGCCTACAACAGGCTGTTCAAAAGGCTGCAGAAATAAGGTTTAACTTTTATTTCACCCAAAAGGCGCTCTGCGGAGAGCGCCTTTTTTCGCGCGCGATATTGCAATATTTGCATATACTTTTTTGAGATTGACTCACTCATTCGGTCGGTATATATTAGCAATATAACAATCCA